>JACDZH010000024.1 GCA_013426815.1 Paludibacter sp. | reverse complement strand
GTTTTTTATAAAATCGAGCAAAAAATATAGGACTTTATAAACACACTCTAATTATCATCCATATACATAAGTTTATTTATATTTGGAATATCCTCCACAGACAAACCTTTATAAAAGCAGTTGCTGCAAAAGCATTACCATAAATTTATACTTCTACATGTTCTTTGCCAAAGACGGTAGGCAGCTCGGGCAGCGCCTCCTTGTGTATCGGAGCTATTGAGAAAAAGAATTTTTTACATTGTGTCCGTGCTCTACTTATTACATTCTATTTCAAGCATATATCTTCTTCTTAATCACATAAATATTTTTGAAACCGAGTATACGACTTAGGCGATTGATTATCTTTTTCCACAATGGTCGTTTTTTTGGAAAATATGCAGAATAGAAAGAGTTAATTATTCTCCTATCTTCGTATAAGATATTCAAAAAACGTGGGATTGAAGGTGCATCAAAAACATTCTTTCTGAAATTTTCTTCATTGTCCGGTGAATGAACTCCTGTCCCATCAAACCCAATATTATCAACATATGACACACAAGGTAATATTGCAACAGCGTGATTAACAAAATGTGCCAATACAAAACGTATAGCCCATGAGTCTATTTTTGCTTCTTTTTGTAATAATATTAATTTTGACAAGTCTTCTCCTCCTCTGTTAAAAGCTTTTATTTGTTCTGGCTTATTAAAAAAATCGTCTGTAACTTCTAAAGACCAACTAACTTTTTTCCATCGATCAATCCAGGTTGCCCAACCTGTAGAGTATGATCTGAGAGAAACAAATACATCATACTCATAGTCCTTAGGAATTTCAAAAAATTTATATGGAGGCCTATCAGCACAAATAGAAAAAACTGAATTATAGCTTTCATAAAAGTCAAGTCCACTATTCATATATTGCAAAAAATAAGGACTTGTTATCAAATCATCTTCTAAAACAATTACCTTACCATATTGACTTATAACTTCTGATACTCCAGCTATAATCGAATTAGCTAGTCCATTATTTACTTTCGACTCCTTTATGACTACTTCTTTAAATCCTTTTACTGAATGAATAATTTGTCGTACTTCATTTATTTTATTGATTTGATCGATAGTTGCATCTAATTTCGAACCATCGGAGAATATATGTAAAACCGACTCAGAGGCTAGTTTATTTTGCATCAAAGCATTTAAGGTTTGCTTGGTATGCCAAGGACGATTATAGGTAAAAAGTATTATCGGGGCTAAACTATTTCTTTTCATAATTTATTTCAATAAATTAACTAATAATTTATCAGCCAATATGCTATTATAAAATTTAGAATCAGATGTTATGAATTGATAAGAATAATTTGAAACCAACTCATTAATAAATGAAATTGGTGGTGTAAATCCCTTTTTATGTGCAAATAAAATATAATCAGGTACAATTCCTTTCAATACTTCTTTCAATAAATATTTTGGGTTTTCTTTGTTGTATTTCATCTCCACTGGCAAAGATGACAAAAACTCAACCAATTTATAATCAACCAATGGGGAACGAATTTCAACAGAATTACCCATACCTTGCCTGTCGGCAAGATAAAGACATAGCGAATTCATAAATGTGAGGAAGCTAGAAGCATAGATTTGATCTATTTCAGATTTTCCATCTTCATAAGAAAAATGTACATCGATATTTTTAAAGATAATTTTCTCTTTATTATATTCCAAAACTGCTGTTTCCACAAATTTATGATAATCATTATAAGTCCAATCTACAATCGATCTATCATTAATTTTATAAGGGTAACCAGCAAATAATATATACTTCCAATTTTTAAACAAAAAATTTAAAAAAGCTTTCTTTTTATCTAACCCTTTCCAAGGAAATAATTCTTGATGTTGATGTTTTAACTTTAAAGATTCTGCAAGTTGATTTAATTCCTGATATCCGTAAAACAATTCATCACCACCAAGTCCACCCAATAATACTGTGAATCCCATTTCTTTTGCCTTTTTATAAAGTGCCCATTGCGACATGGAAGAAATATCAGAAACCGGCTCATCGATATATTGAGAATACTCCAAGAATAAATCCTGAAAATCGGCAGCATCTAATTCCACTTCGTGATAAATAAATCCTTTTTCAGCGGCAAAACGTTTAGCAACATCTCGTTCATCAACATCATGTTTTCCTTTATAACCGGCAGTAATGACATGAACTTCACGTCCGGTTTCTTTTGCCAAAGCAGCAATGGCACTGGAATCGATTCCACCGCTTAATAATACAGCCACCGGTACATCACTTCGTAAGCAAATATTTACCGATTCACGCATCAGCCTAAGAATTTCTGTTTTGGCTTCATATTTTGTACCGGTAAAAGTGGGTATAATATCTCGCTTCCAGTAAATATGTGTTTCAAATCCTTGAGTATCTACAAGGGCATATTCACCTGCCAGTAAGCGTTTTATTTGTTCAATATACGTATTTTTGAGGTCAATTGGATAATTATATCGAATACTTTCAGCCAATGCATGAGCATCCAATTGTTTTTTATCCAAATAATATTTAAGTATCGCTTTTAGTTCGGTACAAAAAACTATTCCGGTTGGTAATTGAGTGTAATATAGGGTTTTCTCTCCTACTCTGTCGCGAGCAGCAAATAGTTGTTTGGTTTTGGTGTTCCAAAGACAAAAAGCAAACATGCCTCGTAAATAAACCAGACATTTCACACCGTATTCTTCGTATAAGTGTAAAATTGTTTCTGAATCTGAATCTGAATTAAATACATGACCTTTAGAAATCAAATCTTGCTTGAGTTCAATATAATTATAAATTTCACCGTTGCATATCAATACCAGGGTTTTGTCTTCATTGAAAAGTGGTTGCATTCCATTTTCTAAACCAATAATTGACAATCGGGTATGTGCCAATCCGCAAATATTATCAGTCCATACGCCCTTTTCGTCCGGTCCCCGATAATGCATTTCCTGATTCATCAAAGCTAACTTATCTTTATCTGAATCAGTTATTTGAGTATAACGGTATATAGCTGATATTCCACACATGACATTAGATTAAAAAACATTTAAAACTATTTCATCCCATAGTATTCAAGCAATGACTTAAGTTGAGTATCATTAGCTCCATCTACGAAGTTTATAAAATTTAACGCAGTTGAATTTTTTGGTATAAGTTGTTCCATTGTATCCACATTTGTGCTCTTGTCTTGAGACGTTTTCATTACATTATTGATTTTTATATTCAATTTGTAAGTAATTAGCCAAAACCATAAATCATCCGCAAATGGCGCATATTTCAAGAATATATTTTTATTTAATATTTCATCGTCATACATTTTACCAGGGTATAAAACACCGGCTACACCTATTGGGGAGTATAAACTGTATTGATTACCATATATATAATCTCTCCATTTATTATAGGGGATAAATTCACCATATCTCCGTTCTACTATAGCTCCTCTATGACAAATAACTGTTTTTTTGTCTGATTTATCATACTCATCTAAAAGCTCTTGAATAGTTGCATCAGCATAATAAACATCATCGTCGAAAGTAATTATTGCATTATTTGGAAATTCTTTCATTGCCGGGATTAATTTTTTGTATGATCTTAAATCTTCACAATAATGAATCTCTAATCCCGAGTACTTAAGTCGTTTTAAACTATCAGGAATGTTATCATCATTCCACTCTTTTTCTCCAAGATATAGAATTATGCGATTAGGCAGTACAGTTTGTGTAAATAGTGTATATAATGCGTAAGGTACTGAATCATATACCCTGTGGCCATAACTCGTTAAAGATACAATAATATCATCATCGGAATTTGAACTGCGTTTTAAAAGATTTTTTGGAAGTTGTTGAATTAATTCATCAACGATTATTCTCTTTTTCTTATCTTCATTTCTTATTTGACGATAAAGCATTTTTTTTCGGTAATAAGCTTTTTGTGCGAAATAAATTCCATGTTTTAAAAAATAAGTACGAATTTTTATAAATGATTTAAAAAAAGATGTTTTAGCAATTTTCTCCAGTACAAAAAAATCATCTGAAGCCTGTATTTCTTTGAAATTTTTAAAATCTATGTAATTTTGAGCATACAAAGGTAGTATTTCGGGTAATATTTTTTTTACTTGTTCTTCAAACTCAAACAGTGTTTTAATATTGTTAATAGAATTATCCATTTTGCAAATTACAAGAAACATATTTATGTGTTTGAATGTTTTTGCATTTGCTAAAATTGATTTAACATAGAAATGCCAACTTGCCATTTCAAACAATTGTTCATCAAATAATTGAAACTCCAATAACAAATTTCTGTTTAATATAGCCGATTTTATTGAAATTGTATCAAATATCAAAGTACTTGCCGTAATTGAATTATACATAAATAGTTCTTCATTATCAGACCTACCAATAGACTTCAAATTACAAAAAACAATGTCTTTATCTAACTGATTTAGATACAGTTCTTCAACAACATGATCATTTGCCAATTGATCACCACCACTTAAAATAATACAATATTCTCCAATGGCATTTTGTATACCAATATTTGCTAACTGATAAAATGAAAAGTCTGAACTTTCTAAAATATAACTACAATTGGGGAATAAACAAGTCTCTGCCTGATTATTACTTCCACAACAGTCAACAACAACAATTTCGAAATTTGTATCTGATTGAAAAAACAAACTTTTAAATGTGTATTCTAATTCAGATAAACAAGACTGATTAACTATAATAATTGATAATTTCATAAAAAAATTTCTACATTAAGTAAGTGAATAATATAATTGTACTATTCTAAATTCAAACTTCTCACATCCTGCTCTCTCCCGCAAACGGTACAAGTATCTGAGGGAGCTGGTCCAGTGAAAACATCTACTTATATCATTTCCTTTTTCTTTCTATCCATAAAAATGTTCTGATAAAAAACAAATAAAATTTATTGTTCCTTAATTTCATATATTCTTTATATCTCTTCATATTAGCCTGTTCATCGGTATGTAATCGATAATAATTCTTGTAATCTAATAATGTTATTTTCGGGAAAAATTCATTTAATACCTTTTCTCTCTCTTTTTGATATATCTCTTTTTCAATTGCGCTCACACCGTAAGCATCAAAATTAGTTACAAATACATTTCTGAAACACTTTGTTGTTGCATTTTTAAAAACGATTACATCTAACATAAATTTCCAATCAGATACAATTTTCAATGATTCATCGTATAAACCATAAAGATCAAACAATTTCCTTTTGAAAAAACAAGCATTATGAGGAAAAACACCAAAAATTAAATCAAGACTTGAAATACTAGTTTCTGTATTATCATTTGAATAAATTCCAATATAATCGTTTACTACCCTAGTATTGTTATAAACAAAATATATATTACCTATTAGGATATCTTCATTATTATTATCCATTATTAATTGTATAACTTTTTCATCTACCAGCCAATCCCCCGAATTCAAAAACAACAAATACTCCCCCTTTGCCTTCAATATCCCCTTATTCATAGCATTATAAATACCTGCATCAGGTTCACTTACCCATTGTAGGCGGGTGCCTTTTGTAATGGTGCTTTCATTTTCAAATTCCCAAATTTTCAAATTTTCAAATTCCTTAATAACTTCTACGCTCCCGTCGGTACTTGCTCCATCAATTAGGATATATTCAAAATCGATGTAAGTCTGGCTCGCTACACTTTCGATGGTACGGAGTAACCCTGCCGCATTATTGCGGTTAATGGTGATAATAGATAGTTTCATAGTTTCACCTCCCAATATCCATTTCTTCGTCCATCAATTCTATCAATTTTTTGCATATCTTTTAATTTTGCCAAACCCAGCTCAATAGTATGATTTGTAAGTCCTGTTTCTTTTGAAATCTGAGTTATCATAATAGTCGGATTGTTAACTATTAGTTGAAAAATGTTCATAATGGTTTGGGAATGTTCCTTACCGAAAACTTTACCGACATCTTTACTGATAACTTAGCCCCCGCTGGCGCGGATTTGTAATCCGTGCCAACAATATCAATCTTTCAATTAATATCCTGACAATACCACGTCTCAATTACCAAAATATCATGCATTCCATTTTCGCCTGCATAAACGCATGTGACTTATCGTTCTAAAATGTAAAGAAATTATTCAAATATCTGTGTTGATTATTTTATCTGTGTTGGCGGCAGCGGCGTGATCAATATCACCGGAATATGACCATCTAGATGGTAAGTATTGCCGAAATATTCATTCTTTTATTACTGTTTACTATAAATTTAATTGCCTCACCTTACAATCGGGTAGCAGCAAGCACAAAAGAGAGATAATTGTTAATTATTAATTGTTAATTTAATCATTCCCTTCACTCCTACCCACCAACGGTACGGATACCATAACCACCAAAACTTAATTAATAATTGATAATTAATAATTAAGAGGCGGTTCCTGAATGTTTTTTCATTAATTATTAATTTTTCATTATGAATTATGAATTGATTAATGTATTTCTGAATCATAAACGCCTTGGGTGGAAATACAATGTCCCAACTATAGCGGAATTTATCCCGAAAGCTATTTAAATTAGCTAAATTTACTATGTGATAAGAAACGTTAATATCATGCTGTTCACTGCCATATCCTTCTAAATATTTAAAAAATAACCTCTCAACTTCTTCTGACAACAGATATTTATAATCTTCAATAATACTATCTGGTACGGTTGCATTCATAAACCTGTTTGATAAAACAATATATTTAAATACTTCCTTTTCACAATTATAATTCTTACAAACTTCAATTAATTTTTCCCAGTCCATTTCTCCTGAAAATCTTTCAAGCAAATTAACAATATCACAAAAGCATGTAAACTGAACAGAACCTTCTTTAAAATGTTTATCCAAATGAATACATAAATGAATTAAAAGATCAAATTTTCCTAATGTGTATGCCGGAACGTTATTTACAACTGCTGATGATACATTTTGCCATATTGAATCATTATCCAAATGATACCTTTCTATGGATTTATGCAACCTGATATGTATTTCAATAGAAATTCCATTTAAAACCATTGGATCATAATGTACAACCTGCCTTTGTGCTTTAACAAACTCTGATTCTAATTTATCGGTAGGTTTAAACCCCAAGTTTTTTAAAATTTCAACACAATTTAAACCATCTTCCTCTTTAACTAATAAATCAATATCGCTCATTAAACGAAGCCCGATATCCTGATATAGCCATTCCGATAAATAGATACCTTTTAAAGCAATTACACTAATATTTTTCTTATGAAAAGCAAGAATTACTTTACTAAAATAATCGTACATCAATGTACTACGGCTTAATATCTGATAATAAATTTGATGTAATCTAGTCTTAACGTTTTCAGGGATATAAACGCTATTACTGAGCAGCGGTAATTTTTTATATAATAGTGGACCAATTCCTCTATTAATACAAGTCTGAATTAGATAATCCCAATTCTGGATTAGTGGAATTAAATCATTCAGTTGATCTATTTCTAAAATACTAGGTTTACATTTTACCGATAAAAGTATAAGTTGATCTTCAGGGATAAGTTCCATTGTTAATATTAGAATTCATTAGGAGTTAATTCATTATTAAAAAAATAAATAGGGTGCTAATTTCCACTGCTATTTCGGATATATAAATATAGTATTTGAACAGATTTATTTAGGATATAGACTTCACAAGTGAAGTTAATGGTAAATTAACATCTTTATTTTCTGGTACAATTTCCAAATAGATGCAGGCATTATAAGATGAATCATTTCTTTAAAAAGTATTGTGTAAAGTTTTTGAAATGATATACTATTAAATATATATCTTGCACATGCTTCTTTGAGATAACACCAATTACCTTGATTACTTATTCCTGTTGTATCAAATTTGGCTATACAGTATGGAACTTTAAAATATTTGTTTTTCGGAATACTACAGAAAAATAAGAAATCTGAAATTATAATAGGATTTGTTTCTATATACATGCCATACCATTTATGTAATGCCTTTTTATATATTATAGCTTGATGCAATATTTTCCTATCTTCTATTGAGGCAATTTCAAACTTTAAATTATTATTTGCATCAAATAGAACATAGTCAGAATACAATAAGTCAATATTTATAGGAATATTTTCACTGAATATATCATTTAAAACAGATGTAGAATAAAAGACGTCACCAGAATTCATAAAATTAAGCCATTTGCCATGGGCTTTTAGTATACCTTTATTCATAGCTTCATAAATTCCATTGTCTTTTTCACTTGACCAATATGATATTTTTTTTTCATATTTCTTTATTATATCAATTGTTCCGTCCGTACTTCCCCCATCAATAATAATATATTCTATATTTAAATATGTTTGGTTTATTACACTAAGAATTGTAGACTCTATTTTATCATTACAATTGTAAGTAACGGTTATTATACTTATGAGATCCATATTTTATTTTATAAATAATATTATTTCATTTTCTGAATATTTTCTCCATTTTGATGATTGGCAAACTGCAATTGCAATCCATAATATTAAGTTTTGAATATCTAAACTTATTGTTCCTCCTGGGTAAAGCCAAATTATTGAATATAAACAATAAAATGCGAATACTTTGCATATAGAATTATTTGAATGTAAAAAACCTTTGTACGCTGAATTTAATAATAAAATAACATATGGAATTAACAATAAAATACCTCCATGTAGTATTATATTTAAATATCCTGTTTCAATAGAAGTACGATTCAGCTTATCTATTATGGCGACAGATGGACTTTTATATGTTCCATTAATTCCACGACCAAAGATTATACTTGTCTGATCCATATCATTATAAAAATCCTTTTCTGTATCACTCCGTGTATCTTGAGTTAGCCTTTCATTTAATACTTCAAAATTACCAGCTATATTAATTTTATCTAATGAGGAGGTATTAGTAAATAAAATGAGAAAAAAGCACAGTAAAGTTACTATTAAAATTACTTTGTGATTTTTGTAAAAATAAATCATACCAACTAACACATAAATAAGTACATAAGCGGCAGCAGATCTTCTTCCAGACATTAATGCAGCAATTACAGCAAGAATGATTGAAATGATAAAAACATATTTCATATTTATTTTGAACTGACTAAAATAAAATATGAATATGCATAATGGGAATATAAAAAAAGCTGGAACTTGAGGGCGATTAACAATATAACCTTCCCAGTTCAACATATTATTTAGTAAGTAGCTTGCGTTGAAATAAAAATCTGAATAATTATATAATGCAAATAATATAGATACAATTGCGTATATGTAACACCATTTTATTATATAAGGGATGTATATTTTTTCAATTTTCAATAAACCGAAAAGAGGAATAACAAATTGCCATAGATAACTATAATCAAAAATTAGCATTTTTGTTGGTAATTGCATTGGAGTAAATATGCCACGAGATATTGTAATGGAATTTATCAATATGAAAAAATAATAAATATATTTAATTTTTGTACTATATATACATTTTTGTGGCAATCTAATAAAGCCATACAACATTAATGCTATTCCAATAATAGCAGTTATACGAAAAAATTTTCCATTTACATAGATATATTGATAAAACAAATCACTAACTTGATATAAAAATATACCTCCCACCAACAGATTTAAGTGTTTAACAATACTCCTTTCTCTATATAATAAGTTACCCATCTGATTCTTTAATATATTTAATAACTTTACATGGGTTACCGGCTGCTATACAGTTTGGCGGAATATCTTTTACAACAACACTTCCAGCTCCTATTATAGTACGATATCCTATATGCACACCCTTTAGAATAATACATCTCGTACCAATTAACACATCATCATCAATAAGTATCGGAGAACTCGATATACTATTATCATCTAAGTCAATTCTTCTTTCTATATAATTTAATGAATGTGAGTTTGAATCAATTATTATCACATCTCCTCCAATCTTAACATTATTGCCTATAATTATCTTTTTGCGAGCCCATATACTTGCTGAAGATATACCAACGCTATGACCAATTATTATTTCGGCGGTAGGTGATGATGTGACAATACATCCCTTAATATTTCGGCATAATGGATTGATGTTTCCTCCACTAGTGAATGTAAAGTTATCGCCAATAATTATTGAGGATCCATGATGTTTTTTAATATATATTTTATTGTATATACTTAATTTTTTACCATGCTCTATGTTATTCAAGTTGAATTTTATAGTATTGTATTTAATCCAAATCCTCTTGGTTATTTTACTAAATAAGGTAATGATAAAGGTGTAAACGTTATTCATTGTTTGTTGATGATATTTTTATATATATTTATTAGATTTTTTGTTATGTCTTGTGAGTTATGTCTTTTTAATGCCCTCTTTCGTGTTGATTTACCGTATGAAGTTGCTAAATCATAGTCATCCATTAATTTTTTTATTGCTCCAGCATAAGCATATGGATCACCATCTTGAACTAAGATTCCATCTTCATCATTTAGCATAGAAGGAGTACCTCCTGCATAACTTGTTATGATAGGAAGTCCTAAAATCATGGCTTCACATAAACTATTAGGGCTATTCTCAATATGGCTTACTTGACAATACAAATCTGATTGCAATAGAATGTCTTTTATTTCAGTTGCATTTTTTCTACCAGCAAATTTAAGACATGATGGCATCTCTTTTATTTTTAAGCATTTCATTGTCAGCAATGCATATCGATCTTCTTCATTGGTGCCGATTATAGTCCAAGTAAAATTATCGATATGACTTTTTTGCAAAATATCGATAGTTTTTAAAACTACTTCTAACCCTTTATACATACCTCCACTCATTGTGGTTACGATTTTGTATGGTTGTGAATAATTGTCCTTATCCCAATATTCATTTTGATAGAATTCTGGTCTTAATATCTCATTGCAAGTATAATATTTTGATTTTAGAGCCAAAACAGATGTTAAATTCTTATCCCAGTCCGTTCTTCCTATTATATATTTTGATAATTTCAAGATTCTTTCTTCTCTTATTGCATTAAATTTAAATATTTTATATGACATCATTTCCGATCTAATTATAGTAAGCTTATACTTTAACGGATCATTTTTAATAACATCAAATTTGGAAAGTCCTGAAAAGTATTTATTATAATATGGCAGAAGTAGACCCTGAATAGATATAGCAATCGGAATTTTTATTTTTTCTTGTATTAAGCCCCAATTTTCTTCAGTACCATGAATATGTATTATATCAGGTTTAACAGAATCAATAATTTCATGCATTTTGATTAAACAAATTTTATCATATTTAATTCTAGATAATATCTTTAGATATTTATATTTTCTATTCATACGTATCGGATGAAAATATGTTTTTGCAAAATAAAAATTTTCTTGAAAAATAGAACTATAATAACAAATATGAAGTTCTATTTCATCTTGTTTTACAATTTCAGTCTCTAAAGAATCTAACCAACCACCAGTGTATGTTGCAGCATCCTCTCTTTGTTTTGCCAAACAAGGTGTATTTGTAAACCATAATATCTTCATGCGAGTAAAATTTGAATTAAAATTTGAATTAAAATATCAAATGAATGAAAGCTCCCGCAATTTTTCACATACAAAAGGCATTAAACCTTTAGTGTAAAGAACTTTGCTAGCTTTTGAATATTAGTTTTCTATATTACATTATCAAATAGCGATTTAATTGTTTATCAAACAGAAAATACGGCCTTTGAAAACAAATCATTTTATGCACTATATATTTGTTTTTCAAGTTATGAATGATCTTTCAATCTTTAATTAGTGTCAAAATAATGCAATTATTAATGCGTTTAATTTGTCAAAAATTCAACATTTCTATAGTCTTTCCACAAGCGATCTTGTAATAGTTCCTACAATACCTGGATTGGTTATATATACATTAATCATGACTTTATATCTCCTACTCTATTTAATTCAACATTAGATGGCATTTTTCTAAATTTTCGATACCTTTTCATTGCTATTTTGCAGATAAATGAAGGTATAAGCATAGCAGGATATAGCTTAAACCATGCCTTGGGAAATTTATATGTGTATTTAATCAAATTGCTTATATTTGTGCGCTTAATTCCTGCTGCTCTTTCTTTTATTATGGTATGACTTCCTAAGAAGCAAATTCTCCATATATACAGATTATCTAATTGTACCCTGTCAAAACCACCTTTCGATATTGCAAAATTTAACATCTTCCTATAATTTAGACCATCAACCTCTGCACAATCTAAGTTTGAAACATTAACATAAATACCAGCTCCTAAACAGGGTCCTTTTACTACCCCCAATTTAGCATTAGAACTACTACAGCAAAGAATATGTATATAACTTTGTAACCAATAAGTACCGTAATATTTCTCAGGATTATCTATTTTCATAAAATTATCCGTTGAAATAATAAATGAAGACATAAATCCCCAATAATAGCCGGCATATTTCATAAAGAGCTTCTTATCCTCTGTATAAATATCCCTCATAGGTTCTTCTGAAGGTCGAGAACAATTTTCAACACCATTATAGTAACCTCTAAATCCTATTGTATAAAGATAGACAAGAGAAAGGTCATTATGAATTTCTAAAAAATTCAGGATTTTAGAAAGAGAATTTTCAATTAATACATCATCATCCGAAAGTAAATGAGTGTATTTGCCATTTGCCATTTTCATACATTGAAGAAAATTGGCATCTGCTCCTATATTCCGTTCATTTCTAATATATATAATGAAAGGGTGATTTTTTACATATTCTGCAATTATTTGAGGCGTATCATCAGTGGAACAATTGTCCGAAATGAGAATTTCTATTCTTGGATCATATTGAAACAACAATAGGTCTAACATATATTTAATAGTACCTGACCCATTAAACGTAGGAATTGCAATAGTTAAAAGCGGACGTTCATTTATCATTTTATTCATTTTTCCAAAAAATAAGGGGTCTTAAGTCGTTATATAGAAAGTTAATTGCAGAAACTAACAATGATAATGGAAGTATGTGTACAAATTTATATAAAGTCTTTTTACGAGTTGTTCGATTATCTTCGCTGCGTTCTTTCCAAGGTGTTTTTTGTTTATATTCTATGTATGTATTGGTTAATGGATGATCACAGTTTTTTACCCAAGGTCTACTCATCATATAAAAATTCCGAGTAAAATGAATAATATAGGGATCATTTTTAGCAACATTACATTCTTCTTCGGAATAAAATGTTGTTGGATTCCTCCATTTTATCAGATTTTTATAACTGAAGGCAAAGAACAATGTGTATGTATTATATTGGGGTTGAAGTTTGAAAATTTTACCTCTACAAGCAAAATTCATTAAGGTTTGTTCGAAGAAAAAAATGTTTCCATTGTTTTTCTTGATAGTATCTTTAATGCAATCTTCTATACCTTGTTCTCTCCATTTTTTTAAATCTACCAAAAACATACCCGCATTGCAATAAATATCTTTGCCTTGAAGCATAAATTGCTTTTTGAACGCTTTGATATTAACACAATCTGTGACTCCTGCCATTATATTTTCACCTAAATCTAAATTCCACAATTCTTTTAAGGAATGTAAAATTAAAGTATCACTATCTAAACACAAAACCTTATCAACTTCATCTGGCAATAAAGTTCCAATACACATTCTGGGATAAGAATGCCCCATTTGATATCTGGATGTAAACGGAAAATCAAATACTTCTGATGGATCAGGGGCTTCTATGTAAAAAACGGTATTCTCATAAGAATTGATAAGATGAGTAAGTTTTTTTTTATTTGTAATGCTAATGCCATCATCAACAATATAAAAATTTATATTGTCTAAATCCTTGTTATTCTCCATTAAGGAAACTATAGAAACTGCTGCAACTTGAACAAACAAATCACTACAAAAATAAAAAACGTTCATAAATATTATTGAAAAGAGCAAATTACAATAAAAGACCTGAATTGTTACATCAAATCACTTTTTTCATTATTTTTTTGAGACTAATAAATTCTACTCATTAACTTTTCTTGTTTAGAACAAAATTCTTTTATAGGGTAATATGATAAGTTATTTAAGTTCTCTTTAAATGAGTTTTCATGGAAAAAGAATGAGATTGCCAATTCTAAACCTTCAACTTCTCTAACGAAAATTCTAAACATGAAATCCAACCTCCACCAGTGTATCCTGATTTTTTGATATTAGGAAAATTTGAAGTTGTATTTGGGAACCAAAAAACTTTCATTATAAAAATGATTTGACCTTAACAATATTTTCAGTAATATTTATTTATTAGCTTTGATATAAATAAATGGGGAAAATAGTTTGTTTTTAGTAAAAGGTAATCGTTTAACTAACCCCATAAATTTCATAATAATCCATTTATTAAACGAACTAATTTTGAAAGTTTTCTCAAAAAATATACATGGTGTCCCAAAATAATCAATTTCTATATTTTTCAATTTTAATTCCTTACATGTTTTTGTTAAAAAGGAAAGATCCATCGAATTTATGTTGTGGGCATTATAATTTTGCTTATCAAATTTCTGTTGACACCATCCATTAAAACCCTTTAAATTCGGTAATGTAATTAACAAATTGCCATTATCTTTTAAAAGATCAATATGCTTTGAAATTATATCTTTTGTATTCTGGAAATGTTCAATAAATCCAAAAGAACAAACAACCTCGTATTGTTTATCTGAGGTATAATTTAAAAAATCAGCCTTTATCGTTTTTAAACTTCCTTTTTCTACATTATTTAAATTCTCTACTTTTTCAATTATTTTGTCAGATATAAAATAATCTAAAATAGTAACTCGACATTTTTTTCTCAGATGAAAGAAGATAGCTTCTTTACCTGGAAACCCACCTACTTCAATTACATCTACTTCCTCAGGGTATTCTCGTACTAACTCTTCAAAGTAAACATTCGAAGTCGGCTTTAAATCTTTGTTATCCCAATAATTTACCCAAAAGTTATAATCAGTTATTTCATTCATAATTATTTAATTAATTAATTATTTATTCCAAATCCCCATGGCCTTTTTTTCAATTATTTTTTTATATTGAGTATATGTCCAAGTTGTGTTTATCAGACCTAATATAATAGAGGCCAATACGACCCCTGATAATCCAATATATCTACCAAAGATTATTGCTAATGGTATAGATGTGAACATCCCAAAAACGCCACTATAGAGTTGGAGTTTTATTTTACCTACGCCATTTAAAAAATGAACGTATATCATGTTCCAAATATAAATAATTGTGTTGAAGGCTATAAATAAAGAAAGATTAAAGGGAATTGAAATAGCTTCACCTACCCATAAACGATATGCGATATTTGAAAATATAAGAAGCAAAATTGTTAGTATTACCAAAATAATCCAAATAAATTGCAAATTTTTAATAGTACTTTTTATCCAATTATATTCATCTTTCTGCCATGCATCTGTGAAGGCACTCCACAATGGAGTCATGATGATACTTGCAATCATTGTTATTACACTAAAGTACTTAAAAGATATATTATAATAAGTCACATCGTTGGGTCCAAATAGCTGAGCAATTATAATATTATTACTTTGAAAAAGAACAATTGCTGCAATTTGAATTATAAAAAATTTCAGTCCCAGCTTCATTATGTCATTAGCGTAAGAAAATTTGATAAATTTAAATGATGGTGCAACTTGTCTGTATTGTTTTCTATAAAGCCAAAATGAAGATATGAGCAAAACTACAATCGGGGCAAAACCAATGGTAAGACCGAGATATACCAATGACCCATTTGTTGTTTTTGTAAGACCGAAGATAATAATTAATGCTATTAACTGACCTAGCATATCAAAAAAAGCAGATTTTGCAGGTTTTTGATCGGCTATTAAAACGGTGTTAACTGTCTTTAGCACTATTTGAAGGCAAAAAAAACTAAATACAATTAAGGCTAAAGTTGAAAGTTCATGTGCCATATTGGAAGGAGCATTTAGCACAAGGCTCCAGTCAATAAAAAAATTCACTCCAAAGAACAACAAACAAACAGATCCGAAAATTAACCCTAGAACAGCATAAGTAGTACTTATATATGTTCTGACGTTTTCCATATTTCCTTTGGCCTTAGCCTCTGCATAACGATTTCTCAAGCCATTTCCAAAGCCAATATCAAAAAAGGCAATCCAGGACACAATTGAGCTTAATGTAAGCCAAATCCCATATTGTGTAGGATTAACATAGCGTATAGTCATTGGTACTAATAATAAGCTTATTATAATGCTCAATCCTTTAATAACGAATGATTCAATAATATTCTTTTTAGCTTCTATACTGCGTATGTTACCTTTAGAAAAAAAAACTGAAATATTTTTCTTAAATGTATAAATAGATTTCAAAATAACTATTTCTTTAGGGGGGGGTTGAAAATTAGAAAACAGTAAATCAAATAAATATTTTTTGCGTTTGTGATGGTAAATGAATGAGGAACTAAATATTTAAATTTGTCACTATCTACGTCCATTTATAATTTACAAGTCACTTTATCGCCATTTTCGCATTAAAAATTAATCTTATTAGCTTCATATTCTTCCCTTTCCAAAAATGGAAACATATCATCAATTGGAGGTGAAACTATTTTCCCATCGGGTAATACTTTTGATGATAATTTAGGTGCAAAATTCTGGGATTTATCAACAATAACTTCGCAGAATACTGGTCCATCATTTTCCATAAAATCAATCATCTCAGAAATCTGCTTTTTTGTTGTGACTTTTAAATAAGGAATTCCATAAGCCCAGGCAATTTTCTCCATATCGGGGAAACTCAATCCTGTTCCATCGGTAACACCCACTAAGGGACGTCCTTTGAACAAGTTTTCTTGAGTTTGACGAATGGAATGATAACCATCGTTATTAAAATATACAATTTTCAGGTTTAATTTGTTATAAACCACGGTTTGTAATTCCTGCAAGTTCATCTGGAAACTACCATCACCGTCTAAACAAACTACACGCTTACCTTTTACAGCTACAGCGCAACCAATAGCAGCAGGGAAACCATAGCCCATAGCTGCACATCCTGAATTGGTGAAAAGTCGAGTTTCTTTCTTTATTACTCCTGCCTGAAATCCTATTACACACGCACTTCCATTTCCACATATAATTTTATCATCATCCTTCAATCGCTTCGTAAACTCTGAAACAAAGACATACGGATTCAGAATCTCCTTTGACTCATAGTATTCGGGCAATGCTGCCGGATATTTTTGATTGATAGAACGACACCAATTCAACCATTTTTTATGATCATCGGAGTGACAAACACTAAGATCTTTTTCTAACATACTATTGACAACATCTTTCAAATCAGCCCAAATAGGAAGATCGGGCTTAAGTGTTGGCTTGGCTAACTCCAATTTATCGATATCAACAATAATTTTATAAGCATTGGGTGCCCACTGACGATAGTTATAACTAATCATTCGGATATTACAACGAGAACCAATGACCAGCAATAAATCAGCATTTTGTACTACGAAATTACCACCTCTTGTTCCTACAGTTCCCGGTCTGCCACAATAATAAGGATTATCATCACTCATAATATCATGAGCATTCCATGCAGTAACAACAGGTATTTGGAGTTTTTCTGCCAGTTGCAGAAGAATATCTTTAGAATTTGAAAGACGAACAGCTGTACCCACTAAAATTACCGGTCGCTTAGCATTTTTAATTTTCTCGATGATAAAATCAGTATTTGCACTATCATAAACTGGTTTATCTAAATAAGAAGTCTCCTTTTCCGGATTAAAATGACGGAGATCATCCGTTTCTACAATAGCAGCCTGAACATCTAGCGGGATATCTAACCAAACCGGACCACCTCTACCCGATAAACACAGGTAATATGCTTTTTCTAAATGATATGCAATTTCATTCGGATCGAGAACAATCTGTGCATATTTTGTCATTGTGCGTACACTTGGAATAATATCAAATTCCTGATCGCCCAACTGACGGAGAGGTAAATCAGTGGCATATACTGTAGTTTCTCTTTTAACCTGCCCCGATATAATAAACATGGGTATAGAATCTAACCAACCACCTAAAACACCGGTGATTGCATTTGTACCTCCGGGACCACTTGTTACGCACACAGCTGCTAATTTGTTAGTTAACCTGGTATAACCCTCAGCTGCAATAGAACAAGCCTGTTCATGATGATTGTAAATACATTCCAATTTCTCATGATGTCCAAATGCATCATTCAAATGCATAGCCCCTCCGCCTGTTACAGTAAAAACATGGTTTATTCCTTTCTCCACTAAGAAATCAGCGATATAATTTGATAATTTAATTTTCACAAGATCAAATATTTAATAAATTGATAATTTCTAAAGGAGTATCAACAACTGCAACACAGTTCATATTTTCACACTCCGTTTTACTTTTAAATCCAAATCCATAAGTTACGGCTAAAAAATCAACCCCAATTTGTTCAGCACCTTCAGAGTCATGTAAGGTGTCACCAACCATAAGCACTTCCGAATAGTCTTTTATATTTGCTTTTTCGATGCATTTACGGATAATATCATTTTTTTTTAACTGATTAAAATTGTCAGCACCAAACAAAATATCTGAATAATCATCGAAATGAAATGACTTCAATAACCTGATAGCATAATCTTCTCGCTTATAGGTTGCTACCGAACTGACAAAACCATTGTCTTTCATATATTGAAAAAGCTCATAAATTCCATCATAAACACGGGCAAACAATAGGTTTTGCTGACTATAAACTGTTCTAAAATAATCTGTAGCCTCTTGTAAATCGTTATCAGTAAGTCCATAATGCTTCTCAAAAGTATTTTGTATTGGTGGCCCTATAAAGCTTTGGATAACATCATCCCCAATTTCAGGTAAATTATAATGAGAAACAGTATCTTTTACAGATTTCAATATACCTTCTGTAGTATCTAACAAGGTGCCATCCAAATCAAATACTATAAGTTTATATTTAGACATATCAGAGTTTGTACAAAGTAGGAGTTATAAACTGAATATTTAATTCCGACTTCATAGAAACTAAAACTTTATCCACATAAGCGTTAATCTCTTGTCCCATTCTTTTAGAGAACTCATATTCCATTTTAGAAGAAAAATAATCGGATTCCTTGTCCAATGAATATCCATCAAAACCAACCAGTGCAACATCCTTAACATGACTCATTGACATTGCTTTGAGTGCCATAATAAATGAGTTGTCAATAAATACGGCATCACGGTCTATAAGCGTTTCATAATCTAAATTGATATCAAATTTACCGGCAGCTTTGGTTACATTTGAAGTAGCAATTATCTTTACCTTAGCACTAACATTTGTAATAGCAGTAGACTGCTGAACATATCTTTTTGAGTTTGTAAGAAATAAATAATCTACATCAAACATATCCGGTATAAAATTGATTGAAATAACAACAGGTTTTTCCGAAGCAATAAAATCATTAATTTTTGCAGTATCATTCAATACACTTTTACCCGGTCCAATCAAAAGTATTCTTTTTCCACCTAAATCAGTTTTCAATTTCAGGTAATCTACATCATCGCTGCAATTGTTTTTCTGATAATCTAAATACAATTGCTCAATAAGTTCTTTACTATATAATAGTTTTTGTGGTCCAGATTCAATCTTCTGTAATATTTCATTAATTGATTTTACAGATAATGTTTTTTTGCGAAGCAGAAAAGATACATACTCTGGATGGCAGTCATTAGATGCTGATATAAATCCTTTCAAAGAATATCCCCAATGCAATTGTTTATAAAGGTCTAATACATTTACATCAATGGCTTCCAATAACTGATTTATATCATAGTGAGTGTCAAAATTCTTATTCATAAACATGACCAATAATTCAAGTGGTGCATTACCAGCTCCTTTACCCATACCAAAAATTGATCCATCAAGTAAAAGTGGTCTTGGGTTATCTCCATGTTTACGGGCAAGCTCCATACAATTAGCAAAAGCTAACTGAAAGTTATTATGTGCATGAAAACCTATCGAAATATTTTTATCCAAATGAGTATCCAAATATTTATAATAGTGGTTTAATAATTTAATGTCCATCAAGCCGTAGGTATCAACAATTGAAAAAGCAAATGGCTTCATTTTATTAAGAATTGAAATGATTTCATCCATTTTTTCATCGGTATATGTAGTGAACGACACACCCTGAGCAAAAACCATATAGCCAAGATCTTGTATTTTCTGACAATAATCCAATGCTTCATGCATCAAATCCATTTTAAAAATCACACGAATACCATCCACAAAAGTGTCTTTATATGGTTGAATATTCTTAATATCACAAGTGCCATAATCAATCATGGCTACTACTTTCGTATTCTTCTTATCTAATTTACCCCAAATTTTATCAACACATGATGTGTCAGGCATAATACTTCGGTTGATATCAAACTGGCGGCGATCATCCAAAAATCCAACTTCAATATAATCAATACCTGCGGTGATACTTCTCTCAAATAAATTAATCAATTTATCGTGTCCGAAATTCCAGTCATTATTGTAACCTCCATCACGCAATGTGCAATCTAATAATTTAATATTCATGCGTTTAAATTTAATTTTTTGTTTTGAATAATTTTAATAGCATCCATAAAATTTATTTCATTCGTAAATCCAATAATACGTTCAGTTTTATTTACTGATGGATTTAATGAAACAACTTTTGAAGGTTTTATGCTTCCATATTTAAGATTGCTTGAACTCGTAAGCACCATTTTCATTTCTTCTATGAAGCTTTTTAAAGGTCTTGTCTCGTTCGAAGCAATATTAAATACATTTGAACTAAAATCGTTTTTAACTACAAAATGTTCACAAAGTAATCGTATTTGTTTAGCGCAATCGTTCACATATAAGTAATTCCAGTTTTGAGTGCACAAAGATAATTCTAAATCTTCATTTATCAACATTTTATCTATGGCACTCATTATTAACGTCCATGGTCTGTCATTCTCGCCAAAAACGCTGAATATTCTTAAATGTAGATAATTAATATTTAGCGAATTACAAAGCATTGCCCCTTCGGTTAATACACGTAATTTAGCTTTTCCGTATTCAAGTTCTGGTTCACAGATAGTTTCTTCAGTTATTAATTCATTTTTATATCCATATTCGGCTTGCGAACCAGCTTCTACAAAAAGTTTACAACCCAACTGCGAGGCAACTTTAATTGCATCATTGGCATATTCAACATTAAGTGCTTGTAAGTAAGCGTTATTTCTACCTTCATGATCGGTATTCGACCATGCAAGATGAATAAACACATCCGCTTTTTCAATTGAATCCGATATGTTTTTTATATCATTAAGCTCCGAATAAACTATTTTAAGATTACTACTCTTAGGCAAACGCTGAATCCCCTCACTATGTTGTCGGCATACAGCAAAAACAAAATGACCTAAAGATGTAATTTGTTTACATAACTCTAAGCCAATCATTGATGTAGCGCCTGTGATAATATATTTTTGCATAATTATTAATTACTCTATCAGATTATCTGCCCTTCAAGCAAATCAAAAACACTTTTAGTTTCACGGTGTTACTAGGTGTAAACTCTGTGTTACACAGTGTAATTACTTTTCAATTTCACTGTGTTACTCGGTGTAAACTCTGTGTTACACAGTGTACCTTCTAATATGTTCCAAACACAGTTGATATACCTCCTCATTCTTATATCGTTTATACCAATCGACAGTCAAAGCCACAGTTTGTTCAATATTTAGTCTTGGCTCCCAAGCTAGTTGGAACTTAGCTTTGGAAATATCCAACATTAATAAATTGGCTTCATGTAGTGCATTGGGATCAGATAAATCTTTTAAATCACCCGACCCATAGTTTTCAATTACTTTTGTAGCAACATCCAATACAGTTGCAATAGATTCGGCACGCGGTCCAAAATTCCATCCTTCGCAATACTTGGTAGGTTCGTTCCATATTTTTGCAGTTAATAACATATAGCCAATCAATGGTTCCAGTACATGTTGCCACGGGCGGATGGCTTTCGGGCTACGAATATCAATTGTTTTGCCTGCTTCGAGTGCTTTAATACAATCGGGGATAATACGGTCCAATGCCCAGTCGCCACCACCAATTACATTACCGGCACGTACACTGGCAATGGATTTACCGTGTTTAGCATAGTCGTTCGGGTTAAAGTAAGAACGTCGCCAGGATGCAATGGCTATTTCGGCAGCACCTTTTGAAGAAGAATAAGGATCATAACCACCCATGGCTTCATTTTCGCGGTAGCCCCATATTTGTTCACGGTTTTCGTAGCATTTATCGGTCGTAATTATCACCGCTACTTTCACACTATCGGTTACCCGTATGGCTTCCATCACGTTGATAGTTCCCATTACATTTACCTCATAAGTCTCCACTGGTATATCGTAAGAAAGTCGAACCAAGGGTTGTGCAGCCAGATGAAAAACAATTTCGGGTTGATATTTAGCAAAAATATCTTTCAATAACTGACCATCACGGATATCTCCTCGTAAATCGGCTTTTATTTTATTACCTATACCAGATAAAACAAAATTATCACGCTCTGTAGCAGGATCAAGCGCAATACCCACCACTTCTGCACCTAGGGAATGTAACCAAATAGCCAACCAAGAGCCTTTAAAACCTGTATGGCCGGAAATGAGAACTTTTTTATTTTTATAGAATTCACCAAACATATATTTGCTATTTTTTTGTTTCACAGTGTATCTCGATGTAAATAGGTTTATCACAATGCAATTTTATTTTTTTTGTAAATAAAGTGCTACACTGTGATAACACGGTGTTACTCTGTGTACCCAATCACCAGACTTTCCACGGAGCATTTCCCTTGTCCCACATTTCGTTCAGCTCTGTATTATCGCGCATGGTATCCATGGGTTTCCAAAAGCCTGTATGTTTAAATGCGCCCATTTTGCCTTCTTTGGCAATGTTCTCAAGTGGTTTGCGTTCAAAAAAAGTGCTATCGCCACCGGTTATATAATCGAAAACTTCGGGCTGACAAATAAAATATCCTGCATTGATCCAATTACCGTCACCTTGAGGTTTTTCCATAAAAGAATTGACATTCCCGTTAGCTGCAATATCTAATGCCCCAAATTTACCGCTTGGTTTATAGGCTGTTACAGTTAGCAATTTACCCGAAGCCCTGTGCAAGTCAATTGTTTCTTGTATATTCAAATTTGCAACCCCATCGCCATAAGTAAGCAAAAAGGGTTCATTGCCCACATATTTCTGAATTCGTTTTACTCGTCCACCTGTCATAGTATTTAGTCCGGTATCGATCAAGGTAATTTTCCAAGGTTCAGCATGATAGTCAAGCACTTCGATGCTGTCATTTGTCAAATCAATTGTTATATCGCTGTTATGTCGGAAATAATTGGCAAAATACTCTTTAATCACATAGCCTTTATACCCACAGCATACAATAAATTCATTGATACCGTAATGGCTATAAGTTTTCATAATATGCCACAAAATGGGTTTTCCACCTATTTCTACCATCGGTTTTGGAATAAGGTTGGTGGCTTCACTGAGGCGTGTGCCCAATCCACCTGCTAGAATAACTGCTTTCATATTTTTTTATGTTTCACTAAGTTTCTCAAAGTTAACACTAAGTTTCACTAAGTCAATCTCTTACTCTGAGTAACTTTATGGAATACTTTGTATTACTTTGTGGAATATATTTTCACTCCCAATCATCGGTTAATACATTTTGTTCTGGTACTCCTTCATTAATCAAGGTTTGCTTGAAGTTTTTAATCATTACTGGTGGTCCCGAAATAAAATAGCTTGCATCCTTTCCGTTTTCAGCAAATATTTTAGTTATATCCAAAATACCCTCTACATCCTGATATACAATATTTACCTCAAGACTATTATTTAACTTTTGGCCAGTTTCAAGTTCTTCTTTATAAAGATGCATGGTTTCGTCTCTAAAACCTGCATATAAAACTGGATGCTCATAAGTAGCAAATGAAACATCTGTAAAAAGTGATAAAAAGGGTGTTATACCTGTTCCACCTGCAATAAATACAGTGTTTGCTTTATTGTGTTCCTGAGTAAATAGGTCACCATAAGGTAATTTTAAGGTAACTTCGCTCCCTACTTTCAATAGTTGCTGCATACGGTTTGTAAACTGTCCTTTAGCAGCGTAGGTAATTCTAATCAGTGCTTCGTTTGGAGCAGATTGCATACTAAAGCAACGTGAATCGGGCCATTGCATAGAAGGGTCATATTCATCGATTGCTAAATGCAGAAACTGTCCTGCATCGAATTTAAAGGATTTTCCAAGTGATTCAAATTCGAGGGTGTAAACTCCTGCTATTGAATTTTGAATACTAACAACTTTTGAGGGATATTTTTTTACTATAGCCATATAAATGTTACACAAAGTTTCACAAAGTAAAACACAAAGTTTCACGATGTTTTTTTTATAATACTAATCGTTTAATGCCATCTTTCAAGGACTTAACATAAAAATTAAGTAGCAATCCAATATGACATCCCGATAATTTGGTAACTACTCAGCACCCCTAGAAAAGGATCAATCGTTATTTGCCACGGCAA
>JACDZH010000356.1 GCA_013426815.1 Paludibacter sp. | reverse complement strand
GTCGATAGAACCTTTGCACATTTTTTCTTAAGCTGACTGATAACGACCGAGGCTAAGTGCATTGGCGGTTTGCGGGAGCATTCGCTGTCGTGAAACGACAAAGTGAATGCGGGAGACAAACTGCCGAAATGCACGTCAAGCCGCCAATGTGCTTAGGCGTGTGTTATGGACAGTTATTTGGTTTTTCCGTCAGCGTTATATTTAATTTCGTAAACTGTTGGCTTTAATTCAAATTTCGTTTTGTCGAAGAAATCAGGTCTTTTAATTCTTGTTATTGTCGGACTATCATGGATAGAATTGTCAACTAAATAAACATAATAGTTTGATAAAATTCTCGACTTTTCAAGCTCGTTACGAGTTAGGTAAAATCTTTTTACGCTAGTGTTTTGAACTGATTTTACTTCAATTTGTTTTTCAATTCGTTTGTCACCCTCAATAGGTTCAAAAGAGAGTATGTCGTATCCAAGTCCAATTTGATTACCTACAATTTCTACATCATTTGCTAAATCTAACCTGCCAATGTTTATTAATATTTTTTTCTCAGTTTCATAGACAATTTTTTCTCCAATATGACCATTTTCCATCTGTTTTTTATATAAATCAATGAATTGGTCGTCAGTCATTGTCTGATAAGAAACTTCTTTCTCAGTTTCAATTGTCTCAATACTGCTTTCATTCTCAGTGTTATGCGAATCTTTGTGATTCTCTAAATCAGTAGTATTTTTATTTTCTAATTGCACTTTCTGTTTTGCGAAATTGATTAGAGGTCCAATTGTCCATAGAAAACTATGAGCGTCTAATAATTCAGTGTCTTTTATGCCCTTTTCTTGAATTAAGAATTTCTGAACAAGTTTGATTATTTGATTGTAATCCAAATAGTTGTTGTAATTGCAATTTCCAAGTGTTTTGAATTTTATCCCAAGTAATTCAAATATTTTATCAAAAGTCGTGGGAACAATAGGCATTTTGTGATCATACTTTATGAAAAAGAAATATGAAATCAAACGATAATCTTTAGTTGTTTCTGTTAGTCGTCTAAATATTTCATCGTCTTTAGATTTTCCAGTATAAAAGTCATAAAATAGTCTGTCGTAAAGTTCTATATCATTTTTACTCTCTAATGCATCAAGAAATATTTTATGTTGTGGTTTTGATTTTTCTCCAAAACGTCTTTCCCATAATATAAGATTATTTTTTATCTTATCTTGATTTATTTCTATCGCTGAAACAATTCGTTCAAGTATTTCTCCGTCACCAATAATGTTCTCCGTCCAGAATTTTGATTGAAGTTTTACTTTTGCAATTCTTCTTATCTCATATTTATAATTCTCATTGTCTACCAAAAATGGGTGTTTAAAGTCATTAAACGTTTTCCCTGTTTTGTCAAACAGAGTTTGTGTAAATACGGAAAATTGTTCATCTAATATCTTATAATTAATATCGTTTTCTGTAATCATATTTTCGTATAATTATGAGAATTTCAACAGTTCTTAATTCCCTTCTTTTTTTTCTATAATTGGCCATAACGACCGAGGCTAAGTGCATTGGCGGTTTGCGGGAGCATTCGCTGTCGTGAAACGACAAAGTGAATGCGGGAGCAAAACCTGCAAAATGCAAGTCAAGCCGCCAATGGGCTTAGGCGTGTGTTATGTGCAATCAGTTCGTTTAGTATAGTTGTCAATTGTTGTCTAAATTTGAATAGTTGTCCACACGAGAAAATTTTTGTCAAACACAAAAGTTGTCTTGTTGTTTTTTTCTTTAAAGTCAAACCGTTAAAAAACAGTCACAAATTAACAAAATATATTTTAGTTTTCAAGTCGAAAAGCAGAATTTGTTTTTTCTTGTCGAAAAGTTGTCAAACCGCAGAAATTTGTCAAAAAATGAGCAAAATCCAATTCGTTTTTCCCCTTAAACATTGTCTGGACAGCCCGAAACGGGTTTTTCTTCTTTCGGGTTGTCATAGAGAGTTTGGTTTTCTATTTCTTTTCTTTTCCAAGCTCTCGAAAACCGCTTTCAGCCTGCTAACGAACAAATTCCGAAATAACCAAATTCGTTTCGTTAAGTTTTCAGTCGGTATGTGTCAACAGTCAAAATGATAAATAGAGATTCTGTCTTTCCTTCTAAAATCTGCGAGGAATTGTCCGCCAAGCAAAAAATGAAATGTGAACTAAATTTGTCCTTACAAAATTGTCTGAAAGTCGAGAAGAAGCGGACAGTTCGTCAAAGATTTTTCCACCAATTCAAAGTCGCTCTTTTTCGTTTTTTGCTGCTGCACATAACGACCGAGGCAATGGGCATTTGGCGGTTTGCGGGAGCATTCGCTGTCGTGAAACGACAAAGTGAAT
>JACDZH010000355.1 GCA_013426815.1 Paludibacter sp. | reverse complement strand
TTGCCGTGGCAAATAACGATTGATCCTTTTCTAGGGGTGCTGAGTAGTTACGTTTAATAAATAACGTTACTATCCGAAAAATTAAATTTCAAAAATATTAGAAAATAGTATATTTTTATAGTCAATTGAAAACATACATGAAATTTATGTTATAATTATAAACTTTTTAATTTAAACTATTGGGTAAATTACCGACCACTAGCTACGAAAATCTTCCTTTGTGTAAGTGATAATGCAATTATATTCACAAGTCTTACAATGTTTTTTTTATAGTATTCAATTGTTTGTTTACCTAAGTATTGAAGATTCATTTTTAGTGACACGGTGAATATAACTCTGAAGAATATTTGTATTGAAATATCAAAAAGTTATCAAATATACTATCTTTAATTAGGAACAGTTGATAACCTTATTCAATTTTTGGTTCAATTTGTTTCGATGTATGGTCAATAAAAATAGTGACTACAATAATCAGTATCACCTCAAGAGATATATTAAGAATAGAACAGGATTAAAGATGAAACATTGGGAGGTCGAATTTGGAGAGATTGTTTTTTGTAAACACTTTTAGCAAACACTGAAATGAAGATATAGTTTCGAGAAAAATCTGACAATAAGGTGTTTATAAGCATCTTAAAATATTGCTTAAGGTTGTCCAATTGTTGCTTTTCTAGTGAAACTTATGATACCCTATCCGTTTGCGGCGGTGAGATTCAATAAAAAACTATTGTTCTCCAAATTAACCACTAAATTTTTGTGAACTTAGTTAAAATAATATATTTTAAACTCTAAAAAACCAATTTTTTTTAAGTTATTTTTTTTGTTAAAATTATGAGAAAAAATTAAAGTGGATTTTATATACAGTTAAATGTTATAAAATTAACGATATATTGAAAAATGAAAAACGTATTACTAATAAATCCCGATCCTGTTCCACGTGTACTTCCACCTTTAGGAATTTGTTATATTGCTGAAAGTTTAAAAAAAAACGGTCATAATCCCATAATTTTCGATATGGGTTTTGATAAAAAACTTGATATTGAGGGTATTGACTTAATATGTATAACTGCAACAACATTAATTTATTTTGATGCAAAATCAGTAGTTAAACAAGTTAAGGAAATCAATAAAGATATTCCAGTAATTTTAGGGGGTGCACACGCATCGTTACTTCCTGAATTTGTAATAACTGATTCAGGATGCGATGCCGTTGTAATTGGTGAAGGCGAGGAGATTATTGTTAAAATTGCTAATGGCGATGTAGAACCAAAGGGAATAATCCAGGCACCAATGATAGTAGATGTTGATTCAATACCTTTTCCTACTTATAGTTATGTAAATATTAATCGATATTTTAATTACAGAGGTACAGATAGAATCCGTTGGTCGTTGCCACAGCCTAGTATATCAATGATTGGTACAAGAGGATGCCCATTTTCATGTACATTTTGTGCTTCAAAATCGTTATTTGGCAGAAAAGTTCGATTTAGATCATTAGCAAATATTATGGAGGAAATTGATTATTTAATTCAGACTTATCAAATTAAAAGTATTTATTTTTACGATGATACATTAACAATAAAGAAGAAATGGATGGAAGACTTATGTCGCGAACTATCAAAGCGTAAGATAAAATGGATTTGTGGAACTAGGGTCGACACCGTAGATGAAACTATGCTTAGAATAATGAAAGATAGTGGATGTAAGTATATTTCTTATGGTGTTGAAAGTGGTTCAAACCGAGTTCTTAAAGATATAATAAAAAAAGGGACAACGATAGAACAAGTAGAAAAGATTATTAAGTTAACTGATAAAATTGGGATTGGCATAATTGCAAACTATATGTTTGGCTTGCCAGGAGAAACCCAAAAAGATTTACAAGCAACTTTAGATGCTGTAAAACGTATTCCTGCCGATGCTGCTGAACTTAGTATTTTTATTCCACTGCCCGGAACCGAGCTGGCAGGTGAATTAGATTGGACAAAATATGATTCAACAAAAAATCCCTACCATCAGAAAAGTACTGTACATTCATCCGATTTTTCAGAAACAATTAAAAAATATCACAGAAAGGCTGTATGGGGTTTTTATTTCTCGCCAAAGTTTATAATTCGTCAGAAGAAGATGTTTTTCCAACCACGACAGCTATTTTTTGCCGGAAAATCTTTACTTTATTTAGTTAAGGAATTGGTTAAGATTCGCTAATAGGTGAATACGAAAATTAATAAGTTTATGTTTTATTCTATTTTATTAAAGAACTTTGCATCTATACAAAAAGCACAATATGTCAATTTTGGTAACTACTCAGCACCCCTAAGTTGATGATACAGAATATTTTATGAATTTG
>JACDZH010000023.1 GCA_013426815.1 Paludibacter sp. | reverse complement strand
TTGCCGTGGCAAATAACGATTGATCCTTTTCTAGGGGTGCTGAGTAGTTACAAATTAACACATAAAATACATTGTCAGATGAAAGAAATCAAAACTACAACAAAAGACAAAATTCCATTGGGGCAAAAAGCAGCATTTGGAGCCGGACACCTTGTAAATAATTTATTGCCTGGCGCATTGGGCGTTTTTATGTTTTTCTTACTTACGGCTTTTGGCATGGATCCTTTTCTTGCCGGACTTTTAGGAGGCTTGCCACGCCTTTACGATGCTATTACTGACCCAATTATGGGTTATATTTCCGACAATACCAAATCTAAATTGGGACGTCGGAAACCTTATATTTTTATTGGAGCAATATCGAGTGGAATTTTATTTGCTATTTTGTGGCAATTAAACCCCGATAAATCGCAAGTATATAACTTTTGGTATTTTCTGATTTTCTCACTCATTTATTTAACGGGTAATACAATTTTTTCGACACCATTAATTGGCTTAGGCTACGAAATGACATCGGATTACAACGAGCGCACACGCTTGATGGGTTTCTCCCAAACTATTGGTCAAATTGCGTGGATGATAGTTCCATGGTTTTGGGTAATTATTGCTAACCCCAATTTGTTTGCTACTCAAGCCGAAGGTGTTCATATTCTGTCGATTATTGTGGGTGGCATCTGTATCATTTTAGGAATTTTACCTGCCATTTTTTGTAAAGAAATGGATCAAACTCACCTCGAAAATAGGGCAGCTATCACATTTACAAGTTTATTCTCGAACCTAAAAGATTTATTTCGAAGTATTTTTCAGGTATCAAAAAATAAAGCTTTTGTAAAATTGTGTGCAGCTACTTTTCTTGTTTTCAATGGATTCCAAATGGTAGCTTCCTTCAGTTATTTTATTATCGTATTTTATATGTTCAAAGGAAGCTATGGCGATGCAGGTAACTGGCCAGCTTGGTTTTCTACAATAAGTGCAGTTGCAACAGCTCTATTAGTAATACCAATTATTACCAAAATGGCTACTACTTGGGGAAAACGTAATGCATTTATTATTGCAACCATTATTTCAATTATTGGCTATATGCTTAAATGGTATGGCTTTAACCCCGAAAATCCGTGGATGCTATTTATGCCTATTCCTTTTATGTCATTTGGAATTGGAGGCTTGTTTACCCTTATGATGTCGATGACTGCTGATGTTTGCGATGTGGATGAGCTACAAAACGGGATGCCTCGTCGAGAAGGAACTTTTGGTGCAATTTATTGGTGGATGGTGAAATTAGGACAAGCAATTGCAATGGTGCTGGGTGGTTTAGTGCTGAAATTAGTAGGATTTGACCCAAATCTTGCATTGCAAACAGCCGATACCATTACCAATCTTCGTTTAGCCGATATTATTATTCCTTCGGTTACGGCAGCTTTAGCTATATGGGTAATGTGGAAATATGATATTACAGAGGAAAAAGCAAACGAAATTCGTAAAACATTGGTAGAACGACGAGGAGAGCTTTAAAGCCCCCTGACCCCCTGAAGGGGTGATAAATGCTGGTGAGAAGAGCTACATTTAATTTTCAATCCCGATAGTTATCTGGACTCATTTTCAAATTTAAATATTATGTCAGTAAGAGCAGGTAAATTTTTGTCGTTAGCGGGTGGAGTTTGTAATGCCAGCAGGAAGGATGCCAATTTTCAGGAGTTTTTTACTCAAATAATGAATGATGGCATGCACGGCTTGTGTTTCAGTGCCTACGATGAGGGTCAAAAGCCAGGTGATATAATAAGTGAGGACAAGATACGTCGGCGCATGAAAATTATTCAACCTCATACCAAATGGATTCGTTCGTTTTCGTGTATCGAAGGCAATGAGCTGATACCAAAAATTGCCAAAGAATTTGGTCTTAAAACATTGGTTGGTGCTTGGTTAGGAAAAGAAGCTGAGATGAATACAAAGGAGATGGAAGGGTTAATCCAATTGGCAAGCGATGGTTTTGTGGATATAGCGGCGGTTGGTAACAAAGTTCTTTATCGCAACGATATGAGCGAAGAGGCACTTTTGGATGCCATTTATCACGTAAAAGAAGCAATACCGGATATACCAGTTGGGTATGTTGATGCGTATTACGAATTTACTGAGCGACCTGCCATTACCGAAGCTTGCGATGTGATATTGGCAAATTGCTATCCGTTTTGGGAAAGTTGCCATGCCGATTATGCCTTGCTGTATATGAAAGAAATGTTCTTTCAAGCTGTATCAGCCGGTGGTGGCGATAAACATGTGATTATTACCGAAACAGGTTGGCCAAGCGAAGGTGAAGATTACAAAGGTGCATTACCTTCGAAAGAAAATGCCTTAAAATATTTTATCAATACCCAATTGTGGTCGAAACAAGAAAATATTGAAATGTTTTATTTCACTTCGTTCGACGAATCGTGGAAAGTAGGTGCCGAAGGCGATGTGGGTGCGTATTGGGGAGTTTGGGATAAGGATGAAAATCTAAAATATTAAATAGTAACCTTTTAATAAAAAATGTATGAAAAAAGTATGTATAACTTTCGTATTTTTCTTTTTACTACATGCTGTGCTAGGTCAGACCGATAAGGTTTCGGTGGTAAACAATACTGATGGTTTATGGCTTTCGGTGAATGGCAATACCTTTACCATTAATGGTATGAACTGGGATTATTTTCCTATTGGAACAAATTATACCTACAGTTTGTGGACACAACCCGATGTTTTTATTCAAACTGCTTTGGATAGCGAAATGGCAATGCTCAAAAATATGGGTGTAAATACCATACGAGCATATACGGGCATTCAACCGAAATGGATAAAATATATATATGAGAAATATGGCATCTGGACGGTTGTAAATCATTCGTTTGGGCGATATGGTTTAACAATCGGTGGCACATGGGTGCCGAATACCGAATATGGCGACTCACACACACAGGAATTACTCTTGAAAGAAGTTACCGAAATGGCCGAAATATACAAAGGTACGCCCGGATTATTGACTTATTTATTAGGTAACGAAAACAACTACGGACTTTTTTGGTCGGGAGCCGAAACTGAAAATATACCTGTGGAACAACGAGAATCGACCCACCGTGCCAAAGCCATGTACAAAGTGTTTAACGATGCTGTAAAAAAAATGAAAACCGTAGACAGTTCACGACCAATTGCTATTTGTAATGGCGATATGTTATTTATTGATATTATTTCTGAAGAATGTAAAGATATTGATATATTGGGTATTAACTGTTATCGGGGTATGTCGTTTGGCGATTTGTTCTACAAAGCTAAAACCAAAGTTAATGTGCCCATTATGTTTACTGAGTTTGGTGCTGATGCTTACAATGCTGCATCGAATAAAGAGGATCAGGCTTCGCAAGCGCGTTTTTTAATGAGCAATTGGAAAGAAATTTATGCCAACGCTGCCGGCTATGGCAAAGCTAACAACTGTATTGGTGGTTTTACATTTCAGTTTAGCGATGGCTGGTGGAAATACGGGCAAACGTTCAATTTAAATATACACAACACGCATGCTTCGTGGATAAATGGCGGATACTTAGATGATTATGTTCCTAAAGAAAATAACATGAACGAAGAATGGTATGGAATCTGTGCCAAAGGACAAACCGATACCAAAGGACATTATCAACTTTACCCACGTGCGGCTTACTATGCGCTTCAAAAAGTGCATCAATTTAATCTGGCACAAAAAAGCAAATCTCTCAATTCGTTAAATCAACAATTTTCGAGTATTGAAGTTATTGATAATGAGCTGAAAGCCCGTGCCGACAAAGCTGCTTTATTAACCGAAATTACCGATAAAGTACGTATAAGTGGCATTCGAGCCGAAATTTCGACATTTACCACCGGTGGAAATATGATTACGACCCCTAAAGTCAAAAACGAAAACCTCACAACCCCTACTTATCCAAGTAAGTTAGGTTTCGACCGCATGGAATCGTATTACATTGGCGTAGAGGCAAAGCCCACCGAAAATGTACAGGCAAACGTAACTTTTAATATTTTAGGTAACGTAGCCGAAAATCCGATTGACGAAATATTTTACGAAAACCGTGGGGCTGCTCAAATGATTAAAACCACCGACCCTACGAATAATATTAGTTTATCGAACAATCGAATTCAATTGTATCAAGCTGATTTTAAATGGGATGATAAATGGTTTAGCCTACTTGGATTTTACCGTACAGGGCATAATCATTGGGGCTACGATGGCGATTTCTTCGGATTGTATCCCGAAGCGCATTATGGTGCAAACATGGATATTTACAACGGAGAAGCGCCTTTCGGATTCGAAGTTACGGGTAAAAAGTCGTTGAGCGGACTTACCTTGGCTTTCGGTCCCGAACTTTGGTGGGGTGCCAATCCGGCTTTGTTAGCCAAATATAATTTAAAAATAGGTAAATTTGGTTTTACGGGTATTTACCACGAAGATGTGGATAAACGCACTGCATCGGTGAGCTCGTTTGCAATACCTACACCCCAAAATCGCAGAGCTACTTTGGAAGTAAAAACAACTATTGGATGGTTGGGAATTAGTATTGGTGGTATTTGGTCGGGTTCGCGCCGAATTGGCGATGTGTTCCAAATTGTAGAAGGTAAAACAGGAAATTATACCGTTTATCAAGACAAAATTAAATCGCAGGATACTTGGGGAGGTAAAATGAAATTGACATTCACTAAAGAAGCTATTAATTGGTACGGACAAGGTGCTATTCAAGGATTGGTTGCTTCGGGCGGTGCAGATCATACGGTAACGTACACCGGATGGCGACTGAAAGACAGTGGAATTGGAAATCAGTACAATATCCTGACCGGATTCACTTACAAAATCGGGAATTTAGAAATTGCACCTAATTTTCTTTGGCAAAAACCAATTGTAGGTCCAGTGCCTTATGTTGCTCCTGCACCAGGTCGCCCACGTAACATTCTCGATGACCCATTTGCAGTACGCGCCAACCGCGAAACTACTGCCGGAGAACTGCTCTTTGCTTACGACCCTACTCCTGCTACACGCTATTGGGATTGGGATAACGACGAAATGGAAGATGCGAAATTTGCCATGAGTGCCGATTTTGTGTACCGCCATCAGCCAACTACGCAAGATGCTTCTATAGGTAAATTAGCCAACCGTGCCACTTTTGCTTTTTCTGGAGCACCTTCAGCACACGATTTATGGGAAGTAAATAGCCGTATTGTGAGTAAAATAAATCACGAATTTGGGTTAATTGCCAATCTTTTTGTAGGTACAGCACAATCAAATGGTAGCAACGAAAGACTGATTAGTCGATTTGGTGGTGATGTTAGAATGATTTACAAAAAAATAAAATTAATAACTACTACCAAAGTAAACGATTGGGGACCTTACGATTACCATCGCGATTTTAACTTGACATATCCTTTGCAGTTGATGTCTGATTTATCGACTTCTATTGCCAAGCAAAAATGGTTTATTGTACCCGAAACCCGTTTGGGAATTCGTGCCACATGGCGTTCGCTCGACCAATATTCGCCCCGTTATGCACCCACATACATAACAAACGCTGCAGGTGCTTTAGTAGTCGACCCATTGGCTATTGGTTATGGTAATGGAAACGAATGGGAAATCAGAACGTATATTCATTTTAATATTGGTAAATAAAATAACCCTAAATATTCATACAAAATGAAAAGAATTCAATTTAATAATATAGTAGCACTTCTTGCCATCTTGTTTCTGGCTGTGAGCTGCGAACGCGACACCTCGCAATTGCCATTGGCATCTAATTATCCTACAACTCCTGATGTGTTTTTGGACGGATTTAGTGCCGGATTGGACTATGCTGCTTGGGGAAAAGTAACAAATTTCAATTTAGACTACGATGTAAAACACAGTGGAACTGCCGCTATGCGTTTGGATGTGCCTAACTTTGGCGACCCATTTGGAAATGCTGCCGGTGGTGTTTTTCATGCGGCTTCGGGACGCAACTTGTCGGGCTACAATGTGCTCACTTTCTGGGCAAAAGCCTCGCAAGTTGATACGCTTTCTAATTTGGGTTTTGGCTCTTCGGCAATCAAAGGTGTTGTGGACGAAACCTACAAAGTTACCATCAACAATTTAGTGCTCACTACCACTTGGACAAAATACTATATTCCAATTCCAAATGCATCTAAATTGACACACGAAAAAGGTATGTTTTGGTATTATGTTGTCCCTACAAGCGGTGGAAAAGGTTTTTCGTTCTGGATTGACGAACTTAAATTTGAACATTTAGGAACCCTTGCTCATCCTACTGTAGCTGCACTGAATGCAGGTAAAGACCAAATTTTGGATAATATAGAAACTGGGGAATACACATTACCAACACTTTCGGCAACTTTTAATTTGCCAACAGGTGTTAATCAATCGGTGAATTTTCCATCGACATACCTGACACTTTCCTCGAGCAACCCAACGGTAGCAAAATCCATAAATCCAGGAACTTACACTGTTCTAAAAGCAGGTTCTACATTAATTACTGCAAAACTTAGCGATCTAATTGTAAAAGGTGCTATGTTGGTTAATTCCATTGGAGAACCAGTATTACCAACTATTTCAGCTCCAATACCTTCGGCAAATGCCGCTAGTGTAATTTCGCTTTTTAGCGATAAATACACGAATGCCACAATCGATTCGTATGAACCATTTTGGACATGGTCCGGAGGCGGTTTTACAACCAATTTTGCATTTTACACACAAAATACTGATAAATATTTACGATATTTTAATTTCAACGATACTTACAATCAAAGGAAAGTGTTGGTAGCTATTTCGTTCGAAGGTACGCCAATTGATATTAGCACGATGACGCATTTCCACATTGATGTGTGGGTGCCTGCCACTTCGCCAAATTTGACCAACAAACCCGAATTGAAATTAGAAGATTGGGGTGGCAATTACGGCGGAACAAGCTCTACTGGAGTTTATGTGAGCTCAACAGCTTTGCCTACCAATCAATGGGTTAGCTTGGATATTCCACTCATCAGTTTTACGGGACTTACCAGCAAAGCGCATTTAGTGCATTTGGTTTTTGATAATTTTCCAACGGTTATTTATGTCGATAATATCTATTTTCACAAATAGATATTATCAGTTTGAAAATTAAATTCTTATTCATTTTAAAAAATAAAACAATGAACCGTTCTAAAATAAAAATCGACAATCGCCAATTTCTTTGGGCAATGGCGAGTATTGTATTTAGCTTTATTTTTGCAGCTTGTACCGATACTGTGAGTGTTCAGGAGCTACCACAGCGTAGTTACACATTAACATGGAGTGACGAATTTAACGATGCCGCTAAAAATTCACCAAATGCCACTAAATGGATGTTCGAACTTGGAGCTGGTGGCTGGGGAAATAACGAATATCAGATTTACACCAAAAGTACCGATAATGTTTCGACTGATAGTAAAGGTAATTTGGTAATAACAGCTATTAAAACGCCAACAACACCCTATGCCACTTATACCTCGGCTCGAATTATTACCAAAGGCTTATTTATGCAAACTTACGGACGATTCGAAGCACGTATTAAACTGCCTTTTGGTCCTGGTATATGGCCTGCTTTTTGGTTACTTGGCGCCAACAAGGATAGCTTGGATGCTGATAATAACGAGATTGGGTGGCCTGCATGTGGCGAAATTGATATTATGGAACTGAATGGTTCGAAGCCTAATGTTATCAACGGTACTGTACATGGTCCGGGTTATTCGGGTGGTGCATCCATTACCAAAGGATTTGGATTAACAAATGCTCGTTACGATACTGATTTTCATGTATTTGCAATCGAATGGGGAAAAGATTATATCGACTATTATGTGGATAATATCCTTTATAATCGGATTACTCCTGCAAAAGTTACTGGTAAATGGGTTTTTAACGACCATCCATTTTTTATCCTAATAAATCTTGCTGTAGGTGGAAATTATGTTACTGGTCCAACCGACGATACGCCGTTTCCGCAAACCATGCTTGTGGATTATGTGAGAGTGTATAAAGAAAATTAATAAAAACAATCGAATATGAAAAAATATATAATTGCACTTAGTGCGCTCATCGTTTTATTTGCTTCGTGCGAAAATGAAGCGGTTATAACTGGCATTACATTGGACAAAACCACCATAGCTTTACCTATGGGAGGAAGCGGTTTAATTGTAGCAACCATTGCACCAGCCGATATATATGGAAATTTAGTATGGACATCATCTAACGAGGCTGTTGCCATTGTTGAAAAAGGAGTAATTACAGCCATAACGGAAGGTTCGGCGCAAATTAAAGTTACAGTAGGAAAATTAACTTCTACTTGTGCGGTTATAGTAACTCCAGCTGTGGTTTCGGTTACGCTCAACAAATCGAGTATTCGGTTAAAAGTAGATTCCACACAACAACTTACAGCTCAATTACTTCCGTTGCTTTCAGCCGAAGTGGCAAAAAACATGAGCTGGATTTCGACAAATCCTACTGTGGCTATTGTAGATAATATGGGCAAAGTAACAGCCATCTCGAATGGTTCCACCAGTATTGTGGCTTCTATAGGCATAGTTACGGCTCTTTGTTCAGTTACAGTTTATACTTCAGTGCCTGCCTCACTCAAAGGCTCCAATTATTACCTGATAAATGTAGATAATGGTGCTACAGATATGATTGGCGCTGCCAATATTGCGGCCGACTATCGTGTAAATGGAACTGATTACAATTTCTATGTTTGGAATGGATTTAATGCTGGCACTATAGGTGGTTCAAGCTTTTACGACACTTCTACAAGCTGGTTGAGTTTGGTTGTTACCGGTGCAGGTGGTTGGTCGGGTGCGGCTTACAATTTGAAGCCAGGTGCAGCACTCAACAAACTGAAAACCGTTACTGACGATACTTCAGGTCAATATTATCTGCATTTTGCTATCAAAAGTTCTTCTTCGAATAGTTATGCATTTAAGTTAGGCTACGGTACGTCAGGAATAACATTTGTACTTAGAACTACCAATATGGAGAATACAGCACCTTATGGAAACTTTACCCGCAACGGACAATGGCAAGAGGTTGAAATACCAATATCCTATTTCAAAAGTAAAGGACTGACTTTCACTACTGGTATGGCTGTAACCGATATTTTTGTAATGCTTGCTGGTGGTACAGCTGGTGTTAAATTGGAAATAGATGCCGTATTTATTTATAAAAAATAAGCAAATCATAGGTCTTAAAATCCACCTAAGGAGGATTTAAGGGGCTTAATTATTTTATGAAAAAAACTAAAATTTTATTATTTCTGCAATTTACTTTTATAATTGTTTATGCCCAAAACTGGACATTAAAATGGCAGGATAATTTTGAAATTACCACTACACCCAATACTTCCGTTTGGACGCTGGAAGAAGATGGTTGGGGTGGTGGAAATAGCGAACTTCAATGCTATACGCCTAATAATGTTACTATCGAAACCTATCAAGGGTTAAAATGCTTAGTCTTATCTGCCAAAAAGGAAAATTATACTTGGGCACTTAAAAACAAAGTTTGTCCGGCAACTTCGGGCAGAGTAAACTCGCAAGGTAAAGTGTACTTTAAATATGGTAAGGTAGAATCGCGCATGAAATTGCCTAGCACAGCCAATGGACTATGGCCTGCATTTTGGTTTATGGGCAACGACCGAACATTCAACATTAATAATTTTAACAATAGCTGGCCCTATTGTGGCGAAATTGATGTGATGGAATGTGGTAATGCAGGTGGCATTGTAAGCAATAACCAAGCAACCAATTTTGGTGGTGCTTTGCATTGGGGAACCGTTTCGCCATACATTCATTATATGGATTATACAAGTATAAATGCAGCTTATTCCATTCAGGATGAGGAGTTTCATCTTTACACATTGATATGGAATGCCGACAGTATAAAAATGTATCTCGACCAAGACAAGTATCCTTCTGCAAAGCCATTTTATGCACAACGAATTCTAAACGGTTCGAATATTCCCAATGGCGGTGGAGGAAATTTTAATGCTATTTACGACCAGTTTCACAAACCGTTTTATATTCTCTACAATTTAGCTGTTGGAGGTTCTTACACCGGAATATACGATATTAATGCCATTACAGCAATTGCTTCCAATGGTTCGCCTGCCAAAATGTACATCGATTATGTGCGCATTTATCAAAAAGGAGATGCCGGAGAAGAATTTTTCAGTGCAACAACTTACAGCGATACCGAAATACCAGCACTCACCTCCGCAACTCTTAGTTCTATTACGAAAACGTCTGTCGAAATTGAGGTTCAAGGCTCTGACAATAGCGGCAGTGTGATTTATAAAGCATCGGCTAATGGGAAATTGTGGTCTACAGAAGTGGCTTCGGTCACTCAAAAATCACTCATTGTAACTGGTTTAGCTGCCGGAACGTCTTATAATTTTACTGTTACTGCCAATGATGCTTCGGGCAATGTTTCGAGCTCTTCCATACCGATTTTTACTACAACACTTTCGAACGCCGAATGTGAAGGATTATCCACGGCTTCGCAATCGGCAACAGAGTTTCTTACTTTTGATACGGGTTATAATTTCACTTTCACCACGTCGGGAACAAATGTAACTGTAACGTACGAAATGCTGGATGGAAAAAATGTGTATGCCGCTTATTTGTGGAAAAACAATTCCGGTTTTGCAGAATATCCCATGACAAAATCGATTGGTAAAAAATACAAATACACGCTCACAAACCAAACCACTGGAGCGAAATTAAGTACGGCTTGTAAGTTTGTGGTAGACAATGGTGCCTGTGTAACGCAATATCAAAACTACATCGTAGGTAATAATTGTGCTGCTTCGGGTATCGAAAATGTAACTTCAAACAAAGTGAGTTTATATCCAAATCCTGTAAAATGCACACTTAATATTGCTTCTGATAATGCTATAAATCAAGTCATTATCAGAAATCTACTGGGACAAACCGTAAAAACAAATGAAGTTAATTCCCAAAGACAATCAATTAACTTGTCCGACATATTATCAGGAAGTTATTTAATTATAACAGTTTTGGAAAATGGAGAAAAAATGGTTTCAACCATAATTAAAGAATAAGTACTACGAATAATGGATTTACTAAAAACACTGCATTTGCCCAAAGGCGAAGCTATATGCTACTCGGGATATCGCGAGGGTCAAAGTCCCGATAACGGCATTTACCCAACCTACGATGAGATTATGGAGGACTTGCGAATTCTCGAAAAAAACTGGACTTATTTGCGTTTGTACGATTGTACCAAACATGCCGAAACAGTTTTGAAAGTAATAAAAAAGGAAAAACTCCATTTCAAAGTCATGCTTGGAGCTTACATTGGAGCCGAAAGAAATAATTTCGGCTGCCCATGGGGTGCTATTTACAGCGATGAACAACTACAGTTGAATAAAAAAAGCAACCTCATGCAAATTCGGAAATTGATAAAACTAGCAAATATATATCCTCAAATTGTGTTCTCGCTTTCGGCTGGAAACGAAGCAACGGTAGATTGGACCGACCACTATGTGCCTGTGGATAAAGTAATTCGGTATGTGAGGTTGATAAAAAAATATACCAAACAACCTGTTACTTATTGCGACAATTATGTACCTTGGTATGACAAACTAAAGCCCTTGGTGGACGAAGTGGATTTTATTTCAATACACACTTATCCGGTGTGGGAATACAAAAACATACACGAAGCGATGGGGTACACCAAACAGAATTTTGATAAAATAGCGCAACGTTATCCACACAAACCCGTGGTAATTACCGAAGCTGGTTGGGCAACAAATTCCAATGGACGGGGAATCAATCCCGATAATGTAAGTGAAGAATTTCAAAGCATTTATTACAACGATTTAATGAAATGGAGCAAAAAAGAAAATGTAATTATTTTCGTTTTCGAAGCTTTCGATGAATCGTGGAAAGGATCCATAGAACCATTAGAACCGGAAAAACATTGGGGGCTTTACACCGTTGATTGGAAGCCAAAAAAGGTAATGAGAATTGCACCTAACTACTAAAAGGGAATGAAGTTTGATGCATAAAACTCACTTTTAACATTCCATTTCACTATTCACTTTTCGTTTTAAAATATGTTACGCAACATGTTATTTTTCAAACAATTGATTTTCAATAATATAATATGAGTATTGACGTAATTATGTGTACTTAAATAGAGCCATTTTGAAAATTTTGCGTAGTATAAATTATATTAATTTCTTTGTATCTACACTATATTTGTATTGTCTGTTTACTTATAAAAGCAGATTTAAAAATTCAAAATTCTTTTACTATTATAAACAATTAAATTATTACAAAATGAAAAAAAATTCACTCTTTATTGTAGTTTTACTTTTAACTACATTTGGTTATGCACAAGAATTAGTTATTAATGGTAACTTTGAAGCCGGTGTAACCGGTTGGACTGGTAACGCTGCAAATGTTGTTACAGAAGGTGGTAACAAATATAATTCTGCTAATGTTTTAGCAGCAGCAAATCCTTGGGATTCAAATTTAAGTTATGTTTTGAGTTTGACAGCAGGAAAAAGTTATAAATTAAAATTTGATGCTTGGTCGGATCGTGAAAGAACTATGGTTACTGGCATTGGATTAAATCACGACCCATGGTCTAACGATACTAAAACAGTTAATCTAATCGTAACTTCAAAAGCTTTTGAGGTAACACTTATCGCTCCGGCAACAGATGCTAACAGTAGAATATTATTTGACATGGGAGCTGCAGCAGGATTTGTTGGAATTGATAATGTTTCTCTAATGGAGGTAACTACTACTTGCAATAATGGTGTCAAGGATGGAGACGAAACAGGAATCGATTGTGGCGGATCATGTAGTCCGTGTATAATTTCTCCAACTGTTGCTGCACCAACTCCTCCAGCAAGATCTGCTTCAGAAGTTGTTTCAATTTACAGTGATGCATATTCAAATATTTCAATAGATAATTTTGATGCTGGATGGTGCGGTGGAGCAGCCACCACAGAAGTTATGATAGCAGGTAATAAAACATTGAAAAAGAATAATGGTGTTGCTTGCCATGGTATTGAATTCGCTACAAACAGAAAAAATTTAACAAGTTTCACTCGCTTACATTTTGATTTTTATATTACAGATACCGACTTAACTGGCGATGTATTCAATGTGAAATTAGTCAATTTTAATGGAGGCAGTCTCGAAAGTTCAGCTTTAGAAGTGAATATCAATGGAGGAACTTCACCTCAATTGGTTGCAAATCAATGGGTATCTGTAGATGTGCCAATTACAGCTTTAGGTGGTGTAGTCGCTAACAATTTAGCTCGTAATGATATAGCTCAAATTGGAATAACCACAGCAAATGTTTCTAATGTTTGGTATGATAATATTTATTTACATAAAAATACAATAATTTCTGAAATAAAAAATATTAAAACAGCCAATTTTAGCATCTATCCTAATCCTGTTGCTAACAAATTTTCAATTAGAGCCGAATCCGAAATCAGCGAAATTACCATTCGTAATATTGTTGGTCAGTCAATCAGAACCGAAGTGTTGAATGCAAACTTCAAAACTATTGATTTAACCTACATTGCATCAGGCAATTATTTTGTAGTTGCTAAAATGGCTAATGGTCAAATTTCTACTCAGAAAATTTCAAAATTGTAATTTTCTTTTTTTCCAAAAGTCCGCAATATTAACCATTGCGGACTTTTTTTTATAATTTCATATAATTTGAATAAAATGAGCAACAAATTGAACCCCTTTAACTTCGATTCTCATAAAACTATAAAAGGCAATTTTGTTAATATTAATAATGAAAAATATTATCAAATAACCAATTACGACAGCATGCAGCCATTCTTTATCAGTTTGGCTAGCGATTCCAATCATTGGATGTATATTTCGTCAACGGGTGGCTTATCTTGTGGTCGCAGAAATCCGGATTCGGCACTTTTTCCTTATTATACCGATGATAAAATAAGCGAATCGGCTGAAACAACAGGTAGTAAAACCATAATACACTTTTTTAAAAATGGCGAAAAATACCTTTGGGAGCCTTTTTCCGATAGTCAGGCAGGGAATTACAACATTGAGCGAAGCATTGCCAAAAGTGTTATTGGGAATAAATTGATTTTTGCGGAGAAAAATGTCGATTTAGGACTAACTTTTTGTAACACTTGGATGAATGCCTATGCGTTTGGTTGGATAAAGAAAAGTAGTTTGACCAACGAAAGTACCGAGGCGGTAGAAGTGTATCTGGTTGATGGACTGCAAAATGTATTGCCTTCGGGCGTCGACCGTCAAACGCAAAATACCTATTCCGCTTTGGTGGATGGCTATAAAAAAACCGAATTGGTGGAAGCTTGCAGTTTGGTCCTTTTTCGCATGGAATCCATTTTAGTGGATAAAGCCGAACCAAGCGAATCGCTTCGTGCCAATACCGTTTGGAGTTATGGACTCGAAACTAATACTTTTTTATTGAGTTCGAGTCAGCTTACTGCTATTAGAAGAGGTAAAAAAGCACAGCCCGAATCAGAAGCAAAAGGTGTAAGAGGAGCCGTTTTTGCTTGTGCTGATGTTGTTTTAGAAGTACTTAAAACAAAAAACTGGTATTTCGTGGCCGAAGTTGAGCAAGATTGTGCGCAGGAAAATAACAGGATTGATTTTATCGAAAAGGCGACTGATATTTCTGCTATTTTGGAAAAAAATGTGGCACAAGGCACACAAGCATTGCAAAACATTGTGGCGCAAGCCGATGGCATTCAGCACACAGCATTTGAGCATGATGCCGCGCGCCATTTTGCCAATGTGCTTTTTAATACCATGCGTGGTGGCATTTATAGCGAGGGTTATACTATTCAGGCTGCATTATTCAACAAACACATTCAGATTTTCAATAAAGATATTTGGAGAAAGAACCAAGAATTTTTTAAATCAATTCCTGATAAAATTCATTATTGCAATCTGAATCAGTTAATTAGTCAGCAAAATGACCCGCAACTGATACGTCTGTTTCTCGAATACTTGCCACTCACTTTCAGCCGCCGACATGGCGACCCGAGCCGTCCGTGGAACTCGTTCGACATCAATGTGCAGGACGAAAATGGCGACAAGTTACTATCTTATCAGGGCAATTGGCGCGATATTTTTCAAAACTGGGAAGCACTTTCGCTCTCATATCCAGGATTTGTAAACAGTATCATTGCAAAGTTTGTAAATGCAACTACGGCTGATGGTTATAACGCTTATCGACTAACAAATATGGGTATAGAATGGGAAGAAATTGAGCCCGAAAATCCCTGGTCGAATATTGGCTATTGGGGCGATCATCAAATTATTTATTTGCAAAAATTGTTAGAAATTGCCCATACTCATTACCCATTAGAGTTGCAGAAAATGCTTGATAATGAAATTTTTGTCTATGCAAACATTCCGTATCGTTTAAAATCGTACGCCGAGATTGTAATGCATTCCAAAGATACTATTTATTTTGATAGTGAACTACACCATCAAATTTTGCGCAACGAAGCCGAAATGGGAGCCGATGCCAAACTCGTTCTCAATGAGAATAAGGAACCTTTTTTGGTCACTTTTACCGAAAAACTGTTGGCGACCTTATTGTCAAAACTAAGTAATTTTGTACCTGAAGCAGGTATTTGGCTTAACACGCAACGCCCAGAGTGGAACGATGCTAATAACGCCCTTGTAGGCACTGGTGCATCGATGGTAACAGTTTTTTATTTGCGCAGATTTGTAGCTTTTGCCAAACAACTTTTTGCTGAATCAAGCAAGGATAATTTCGAAATTTCATCCGAAATGTATATTTTTTTCGAAGATGTGTTTAGTGCATTAATAGACTCAGAATCAATGCTAACTTATGGTTGGAATAATGTTTCACGTCGAAAAGTAACAGATGAATTAGGAGTAGCCGGCGAAAAATACCGCAAAAAAATTTACAATGGATTTAAAGGACTAAAAAGTAATATTTCGAAAACAGAACTTGTTAATTTCTTTCAGTTAACACTCAATTATATCGACCAATCAATAGCGGTTAACATGCGCAAAGATAATTTATTTCATGCCTATAATTTGGTGAAATTTGCCAATTCTGAAATCGAAATTCGCCATTTGTACGAAATGCTCGAAGGGCAAGTGGCTGTACTAAGTTCCGGTAAGCTTACTCCAATCGAAGTGGTTGATGTGCTCAATGCATTGCAAAACAGTAAGTTGTACCGTTCCGACCAAAATAGCTATATGTTATATCCAAATAAAAGATTGCCGACGTTTCTCGAAAAAAACAATATTAACCCTGACGATATAAAAAACAATAAGCTACTTTCGCAATTATTGGCAGATGGTGATAAACGCATTATTATTCCAGATAAAAAAGGAAAATTTCATTTTAATGCAGGATTTAACAATGCAGGTTTTTTGCGTGATGCAATGATAAAATTACAAAACAATGGAAATTATCATGTCTCAGAGGCTGTTATAAAAGAAATTGAAGCAATGTACGAACGAACATTCGATCATCAGTCATTTACAGGACGCTCCGGTACTTTTTACAAATATGAAGGTTTGGGGTGTATATATTGGCACATGGTTTCGAAATTGTTACTTGCAATTGGCGAAAATATCAGTTGGGCTATCGAAAAACAAGAAGATGTCCACTTGATTGATGTATTGAAAATTCATTTTGCCAATGTAAAAGCTGGAATAGGTGCACATAAATCACCTGCTGAGTATGGTTCGTTTCCGTTCGACCCTTACTCACACACGCCAATTATGGCAGGCGTACAGCAACCGGGCATGACAGGACAGGTAAAGGAAGATATTATAACACGCTATTTCGAATTAGGAGTAGTGGTCAAAAATGGTTACATCGAAATTCACAAAGAAAATGTCAATTTAAAGGAGTTTATTTCAAGCAGTGACTCAGCACCTTTCTTGTTGTTTACGTATTGTTCAGTTCCATTTACTTACATAAATGATTCTAAAAAAGGGATAGAAATTGAATATAAAAATAAACCCACAGTTCATCTATTGGACTATAGGTTTAGCAACGAACTGAGCTCAGAAATTTTCAATCGCAGTGATGAAATTGAGAATATCGAGGTACATTTCTAGAATTTTAAGTTCCGCAATAAGTTTTGTATACCTGCTCATCAGTTTGGACAGGTGGTTGCATCCAGTTTATATCAAAATCTGAAGTTGAATATGGAGTGGAAAGTTGGTGTATAAGTGTTTTGAATGACTTGAGTTGACCAGTTTTTGTAACATCGCTAAGTACTTGCTCTACAAGGTGGTTGCGTGGAATGTAAACCGGATTTGTTTGTTGCATTAGTTCCAAATGCGAAGGTTTGGTTTGCGAAATTTCATTCAACCTATATTTCCAATCCTGCTCCCAATCTACAAACAAATCTTGTGTATATAATTTATCTAAAATAAGTTCAGGATACATTAACCGTACAAAAGTATTTGTAAAGTCGGCATTGTTCAAATACATCCAATTCAGCAAATTGTTAATCAGCAGCTTATCATTTGTTTCAGGTTTGTAAATTCCAATTTTACAACCGAGCATATCGAAGTATTTCTGTTCGAAAGTTGGCTGAAATGTATTCAAAACTCCTTCGACTTTTTCAACAGCAATATTAGTATCAGTATCGATTAATGGCACTAAACTTTCGGCTAAACGATTAAGATTCCAAAATGCCATTTGTGGCTGATTACCAAAAGCATACCTTCCATCCATATCGATGGAACTAAAAACTGTTTCGGGTCTGTAAGCATTCATAAAAGCACAAGGTCCATAGTCGATAGTTTCGCCCGAAATGGTCATGTTATCTGTATTCATTACACCATGAATAAAACCCACCCGCATCCAATGTACAATTAAGTCGATTTGTTTCTCCATAACCTTCTTGAGGAATGATAAAGCAGGGTTTTCGGTTTCAAACAATTCGGGGTAGTGACGATTGATAACGTAATTTGTAAACGTATGCAAGGTTGTGGGCGAACAAAAACGCGCCACATGTTCGAATGTTCCCACACGGACATGACTAGCAGCAACGCGTGTCAATACTGCGCCCATTTGAACTTGTTCTCGATAAACAGTCTCACCAGTAGCCACCACAGCTAGACTTCGCGAAGTGGGAATACCCAACTCGTGCATGACCTCACTTATAATGTATTCACGCAACATGGCACTTAATGTAGCACGACCATCGCCACGACGAGAGTAAGGAGTTACGCCCGAACCTTTGAATTGTAAATCGAAACGCACACCCAAAGGAGTTATTTGTTCACCCAATATCACAGCACGCCCATCGCCCAAACGCGCAAAATGCCCAAACTGATGACCACTGTATGCCTGTGCAATATTAGCCGAACCCTCAGGCAACTTATTTCCGACAAAAAGTTCTGCAAGTTCTTCAGGTTGAACATAGTATGTATCGATACCCAATTCAATAGCCAATTCCTTATTAAATGCAACCAATTGTGGCTTTTTAACAGGTACGGGTTTAGTATCTGAATAAAGTTCAGTGGGAAGTGAGAGGTATGAATTATCGAAATTAAATTGCATTGATTTTATAAATAAAATAAACATAGTAAGAATGTGTTTAAAACCTCACACACGAAATTTTGTTCATTTCAAAAAACATTTAACAAAATTGTTTATGACGAATTTCGATGACCAATTTCCAGAGTAAGGGTAAATCAAATATTCTCTTGTGTTTTTTTAAATTTCTGCAAAAGGTTTGAATTGCTTTTTTATAATTTCTTTAATAGATTTCATTACGCAGGGATTTTTTACACCTCATTGTGAGTTTGATGGTTTCGAAGAATTCAACGATCTGAAAGAATTTTATTTTGATATTGAGGGACAAAAAAAGCACTAATTGCATCTTATGCGGGTGAACATTTTAAGATTTTGCAATGATTGAAAGTAAAGTAAGTAATATAAAATAATTATTGATATGTTTTATGTAATTAATGTCCAACTAAACAGTCTTGTAATGCGTAACTAAATACTTGTAACTACTTACGTTAAATCTGCGTTGCGATTCTTTTGAATTTCTTTCCTTGAAAATTAATTTTTAATCACTCAAAGTAGAACTAATTCATTCTAGAATTATTTTATACATCTGAAATCAATACCTGCACCTTTTCGTTGAATTTCATTACAATCATTCTTATCACTTTAATAATACAATTAAACAGATAATTCTATTTTAAAATTTTTGTCATTCTTTATTAATGTATTTTGCATCATAATGTAATGTGCTAAGTCTACTTTTGCATTGCAACAAATAGTTAAAAACAAATATTAAAAAAATTATTTATGAAGCGTATTATTCTTTTTATGCTACTCCTTAGTAGCGTGTGCATTGCTTTTGGTCAGAAAACAGGTCGACTGACCGGGATTGTAATGGCAAAAGGTAAAAGTGGTATCATAGGTGCTACAGTATTGTTAAAACCCGGAAATATGGGAGTTATCTCCGATGAAGAAGGACGATTTAGAATTAGTAATATTACCGTTGGATCTTATACCGTTGAAATTAGCTTTATTGGTTTCAAAAAATATTCCACCCAAATCGACATTTCTGCTAACATTGCTAATGAGCTTAATGTTAACCTTGAAGAGGAAAGTATTACACTGGGTGATATGACTGTTACTGCACAAAAACGTTCGGAAAGTCAGAAAGAAGTACCTATTGCATTGACAAATATTACTTCAAACTTTTTGGAAACCAATGTTATTGAAACTATGGGAAGCATGTCTCAATTTGTACCTGGAGTAATAGTTCAGGAACAGACTGTAATTTTTCCTGGATTTGTAATTAGGGGCTTAACTTCGGATAATACATCATTAAATGTTGACAATCGTGTTTCGGTATTTCAGGATGGTATCTCAATAAGCAAGCAAGTCGGTGCATTTACAGAATTATTTGATATTGATCGAGTTGAGGTGCTTAAAGGACCTCAAGGAACACTATTTGGAAGAAGTGCGCAGATTGGGGCAATACAGATGATTACCAATCGTGCTAAAAACAAAACTTCGGCTAATATCTCAATTGGTGCAGGAAATTTTAATCAGTACAGAGCCAATGGATATGTGAACTTACCAATTATTGAAAACAAGCTTTTTGCCCGTGTAGCTGGTATATACAACAAACGCGATGGATATATCGAAAACCTTTCGGGTGGTAACTTGATGGGAAAAAACACTTTGGCTACCAGAGCATCACTAAAATATCTACCTGGTAAAAATAGTTCGCTCGATTTTATTTTCAATTATGAAAACGACAAAATGCCCGGTGTTGATTTCAAAAGTGGTACATTTGCTCCAAAAGGAGGCGATCTCAGTCCTTTTACTTTTGTAGATATGGAGGCCGGAGATAAATTGCTGGATACAAGAGATGTTTTAGGGTTTACTTTACAATATAAACAATACTTTAACGATAACTTTAGCATTACAGCCATCACGGGTTACCGTTCTGTAATTGCTACATCAATTTTTGATAGTGATGGAACTATAGCAAGAGCTTTGGCATTTGATGCTGATGTTGATTATACTCAGTTAAGTCAGGAATTGCGATTCAACTACAACGGAAAACGGTTTTCAGGGTTTGCTGGAGCTAATTATTTTAAAGAAAACGGTAACATTTCGTATGAATTATCAATGGATGAACGAAGCTTTTTTGCTATGTTATCACCTAAACTTGCGGCTTACAAAATTCCATTTATTCCAATGGTAGTAAATGGTGAACCTAATTTAAATCTTCCATTTACAAAAAATCCTTTAACGGGGAAAGAATTCAAGACTTTGCATACAGAAAACATGAACGAAGATGGTGCTGACAACAATGCATTCGATATTTTTGCCGATGGAACATTTAAAATATTACCTAAATTGAAATTAACTGCCGGTGGACGATTGATTTTTGAAAATCAAAAATCATTTAACAGAGTTGATCCTGCCGCTTCTCCGGGAACTTTAGGATTTATTTTAAAATCAGGAACTAATAATGTTTTTGCGCCTACAAAAGGACGTCTTGAAGTTGGCAAAACTTTTTCAGACTGGGTGGGTCGTACCGTATTACAGTATGATATCAATAAAGAATTCAGTGCTTATAGTTCGTGGTCAAAAGGTCGCCGCCCAAATGTTGTGGAAGTAAGTGCTTCTGATACAGTATTTTTGAGTGCTGAAGTTGTTTTCAATTACGAACTCGGATTCAAAAGTTTACTTATGAACAACCGTTTACAATTTAATGTAAGTGCTTTTATGTACGATTATCGTCATTTCCAAACAACCAGCAATAACTTAGGTTCCGGAGGGCTTTATCTGGTTTCAGATGCTGGAGAGGCAACAGGTAAAGGTATTGAAGCTGAATTCCAGATGGCTGCCACCAAAGGTTTAACCATTTTTGTTAATTATGCATATCTTGATGCTACTTTTGATGACAGTGACTCTGATGGTATTGAACAAAAATTAGCAGGTAATACCTTTCGCCTTACACCAAAGCATTCAGGATCAGCAGGTTTCACCTATCAATTCGATTTAGGCAATGCAGGATTTGTTGGGCTAAGCTTATCGGCAAGTTATAAATCGGAGCATTTTTTCGATGATGATAATTCACCCGAATTATTTCAAGATGGATATGCTTTAATCAATAGTGCTATTCAATATTCCAGTAAAAATGGCAAATATGGACTTCGTTTGAATATGAATAATTTGGCCAATGAAAAATATCTTATCGATGCAGGTAATACTGGTCAAGCATTCGGTATTCCAACTTTTGTGCCTGGAGCACCTCGTTTTTATGGCGCACAGTTGTTTTATAATTTATAATTTCACTTTATCATAACCAATTGGTATAGCAGATTTTTTTACCCTGCGAAGCCTTTTATAAAATATAAATATATGAGGACAATATTTATTTTGCTTATTTTCAGCATGAACATAATATCTTCTTTAAGTCAAGTTAAACCTTGGACAAATTTAAATTACAATAACGATTCCCTTAGTTTCCACTTTGTGGTAAGCCCCGATCATACGGGAGCACACAGGTCAGGAATACTTAAGAAAGGAATTGATCGTATCAATCTGATGCAGCCCGATTTTGTTGTAAGTATTGGCGATTTGATTGAAGGTTATACAAAGGATCCAAATGATGTAGAAAATCAATGGGCGGAGTTTAATAATTCTATCAAACAACTTCAGATGCCGTTTTTTTATGTTGCAGGAAACCATGATTATACCAACCAAACCATGGCAGAAATATGGCAACAAAAATATGGAGCTTCCTTTTACCATTTTGTTTATAAAAATGTACTTTTTCTTTGTTTGAATTCTGAAGATGGTGCAACAGGATTAAAACAACCAGATTTTAGTTCCCAGCAACTTGCTTTTGTCGAAAAAGCCCTTGCCGAAAATTCAAAAGTCAAGTGGACAATGGTATTTATGCATCAGCCACTTTGGATAACTCCAACTGCAAAAAATTGGCTCAATGTTGAAAAACTACTTGCTGATAGAAAACATTCTGTTTTTACAGGTCACACGCATCAATACGCACTTCACAACCGCAACAAAAGTGATTATTTCGTACTTTCAACCATGGGTGGAGTAAATTCGCTCAGGGGTAAGAAATATGGCGAGTTCGATCACTTTTTGTGGGTAAGCATGACTCCAAACGGTCCTACTTATGCCAATATCATGCTGGATGGAGTTGAAGATAAATCGGTACAAACTGCTGAAAACCTTGAGCGTTCAGCATCATTTAATGCAAAACCTCCAGTGCGTTTCGAACCATTTTATTACATTGCAAAACCAGATAATAAAGCTTTGTGGAAATTAGTATTTAACAACAACACGAAAGAAAATCAACATTATAAGATAAATTTGATTGCAGGCAAAGGACTTAAACCACAACATAATTCTATTACTAAACAATTAAATGCAGGTGCGAAAGAGGAAATGACAATTCCTTTTGATATAGAAAAAAAAGAAAATTGGTCACCTATAATTGCTGATGTAACTGTGAAAGATGATAATTACGAATGGAATACCAAAATGCATTTGCTTCCTTATGAAAAACTATTTATCGATGAAACCAAAAAGACGATTTCTGTCGATGGTGATTTGAATGAATGGGGGAAACTTCGTTTTTCAAAACAAGATTCTGTTGGAACTACTGGTTTTCACTTTGATGTTCGAAAAGATGACAAGTTTTTATACATAGCCATTGACGTTAACGACAAAGACATTCAAGCACCTTCAAAACACGCTAACCTCAATCAAGATGGTGCATACGTGGTGTTCGATGCAAGCCCCTTGGCTTATAGTGCATTCAACCTTAGAAATTCTGAAGGCATGGGTAGCGAATGGCTATTTATGATTGCAAGCCCTACTGCCAATGAGTTTGAACTAGGCTTTAAAGAACACATGCCTCCCGGACTGACAGGTAAAGGAAAGAAAACTGACAAAGGCTATTCCATAGAATATACAATTCTTCAAGCATTTATACAACGACTTCAGGGAACTAACTGGAAAAATATCCGATTGAATATTGTTATTGCAGATTTGAATGCTGGTAATAATGTAACACCACGCCGCATTAGTTGGATGCCCGATTGGATAGAAAATTATCCTGGTTCAGGCATGTTTTTCAAAAGGTAAAAGGTTTTTACAAGAATATAAATTGAATTTTTTAGGACAAACTTCGAAAGTAACTTTTACATGAACACAAATATTAATTTAAGGTATTGTTTTTTCAATATCTTATATTATTGTGCGCCGAGCGTGGCGTGTATATTTGACCGTTCAAGTCCGTTATGGGTGCTATCAGTAGCCAACCATTAGCTTAAGGCAAGGTTGTCCATCGTGAGGTGGAATCTGAATGAAGCTGGCGGCAAATTTCCGGTCGGAGGAACACGAACATCATCAGGCACATGTTTTAGGACAAGTTTGCAATACAAAACAAAATCCAAAAAACAGAGCAGATACTAAGTGTGTAAATGATACCGATATATGGAAAGGAGGTTACTCGTCTTACCTCGGGAGGTCTCACAGACGTATGTATATGAATTTAATATTCAGAAGTACGGCTAATAATTGCTGTGAGAAGTCAGCAGAAGCCATAGTACCGAAAAAAAAAGTAGGGATGGGCTGAATTTTAATCAAGTGAAAGTAAATGAATGTTACCCTATGAAAGGTAAAATGTAGAGAATATCTCATGATAACTCACAAGGTAATGATAAGTCGGAAACTGAAAGCAAACTTGGAGTGCAGACTTACATTGGGAAAACTGAAAACAGCTTCACAACCTTTGAACAAGCCAATTATGAATTAATTTTTAACGGATTAAAACTCGTTTTCATATTCTGATGAGTTATGGTTATCCGGATTTCAAGCGATGTTGTTTTCAAATACAAAAAGGCTATTGGCGTACTGCCAAAAGCCCAATTCTGCAAACCTCCATCGATAACGATTTGCTTCTAAATATAGGTTACTTATTTTTCTCAACTTATTATCGGTCTGTTCATGTGTAAATTAAGAAACCGCCGTATACCTAACGATACGTACGTTGGTGTGAGAGGACAGTGAGCGAATTAATCGCTCACTTCCTACTCAATTTTCATCTTTAGTTTTTCTATACTTTCCTTTTTCCTGACTTTGACAGTTTTCGAGCCTTCATTTTGTAAAAAGCTGTATTAT
>JACDZH010000022.1 GCA_013426815.1 Paludibacter sp. | reverse complement strand
CCAAATGATGATTTGAGCAAATTAACCGCATTTATATAAGTCGCTTATTATAGAACTTCTTTTCAAGCAATTGAAACAGAACTTTCCTTTGAAATACTTTTTGGGTGATAATGAGAATGCAATTATAATTCAAATATGGGCTGCAATGATAGCAAATCTGCTTTTGACTATACTCAGAAGCAAAATCAAAAAGCAATGGGCATTTTCAAACATGATGTCAATTGTAAAACATCAATTAATGAGCTACATTAACGTATACGCTTTTTTTGAAGACCCAGAAAAGACTTGGCGTAAAGTTATAGCAGATGAAAAAGAGCGTGAGCGAATACGTAAAGTCAACCCTCAAAAAACACTTTTTCCTATTTGGGGGGCTTACTTTTGAAATAAAAACAAAAATAGGGTTGAAAAGACCTTATAACAACAATAAATTTTTAAATACCGCTTTTAGCGGACAACAATGTCTTTAAATATATTTACACCTTTTTTTTTCCTACTTATGAATTTTTAGTATTGCATTTTGTTTTTGTATCTTTGTGGTCAATTCAAATAACCAGAGCAAAATAAAATCTTCATTTTTCCGTTAAAATGAGGTTTTTATACCATTTATTATTTTTTCGAGATTCTCATGCATGAAGAATAAACTTTTCTATATATTTTGCATATTACTTTTATCGTTAGGAACTTCGGCACAAACCAAAGTACGTGTTTATGGTTATGTAATCAATACCAATAATAGGGGAATTGAACAAGCCAATGTATATTTCGAAAACTCCAATAATGGTACCAGAACCAATCAAAATGGTTATTACGAGCTTTTTGCCGAAATAAAAGATTCTGCTACCATTGTCTATTCATCTATGGGATATAAATCCATCAAACACACCATACATCCTCACCAAAAAATCATCCAAATATCTGTTGAACTTCCTTCCTTGGAAAAACAAATCGGCGATGTGGAAGTAATTGGTCAACGTCGTCAGACTTCCACATTGGATATGCTTGATGCTACAAAATATCGGCTTATGCCCAATGCTGCCGGTGGTATTGAATCACTTTTAATCACTTTTGCCGGTGTTAGTTCCAACAATGAATTGAGTTCGCAGTACAATGTTCGAGGAGGAAATTTCGATGAGAACATTGTGTACGTGAATGGAATAGAGGTTTATAGACCTCTATTGGTACGAGCCGGACAACAAGAAGGATTAAGTTTTATCAATCCCGATATGGTGAAAAATGTGTCATTTTCTGCTGGAGGGTTCGATGCCAAATATGGCGATAAAATGTCATCGGTATTGGACATTAATTATAAAAAACCGACCGAATTTGAAGCATCTCTTTCGGCAAGTTTGCTAGGTGGTACGGCATATATTGGAACAGCTGGTAAGAGTTTTACTCAGATGCACGGCTTTAGGTACAAAACATCTGCTTATTTGTTGGGCACACTTGATACAAACGCCGAATACAATCCGGCATTTTTCGATTATCAAACCTATATGACTTTTCAATTGAAACCTAAATGGGAACTCACATTTTTAGGTAACTTCTCTCAAAATTCCTATCAATTTACACCTGTATCACGCGAAACATCCTTCGGAACTTACAATATGGGACGAAAACTAACAATATATTTCGAAGGGCAGGAACAAGATTTATTTCGTACTTCATTTGGAGCATTTACACTGAATTATAAACCTTTAGCGGGTATGAATTTGAGTTTATTAGCGTCCTCTTATTATACCAACGAGAACGAAACCTACGATATATTGGGAGAATATGTGTTGAGTGAAGTGAAAATGGAACTTGACCCTGCCAAGCAAACGGGCGAATCGCTTGGAGTTGGTAAATATCATCAACATGCCCGTAATCGGCTGAATGCTACCGTTGCGAATATAGCACATTTAGGTGAGTATGAAGTGGATCATCATAAAATGAAATGGGGTGTCAAAATTCAAAACGAAATTATTTCTGATAAAATTAGTGAATGGGAATGGCGAGATTCAGCCGGATATTCGCTTCCATTTAGCGATAAACAAGTGAATTTGTATTATAATGTTAAAGCTTCTAACACTTTGTCAACCTGGCGTACGACGGCTTTCTATCAGGATACATACAAATGGAATTCAGATGCCGGATCTTACACATTTACAGGCGGTTTACGTGCTAATTATTGGACTTTCAACAATGAATTGTTAGTAAGTCCTCGTTTATCAGTTTCATTTTTGCCACATTGGAAACGCGATTTTAGTTTCCGTTTTGCAACCGGTGTTTATTATCAGGCGCCATTTTATAAAGAAATTCGTGATACACTTTCCGATGCCTTGGGAAATGTAAATATAAATTTGAATACCAATATTAAAGCGCAACGTTCACTTCATTTTGTTTTGGGTGGCGATCATTATTTTCGTGCCTGGGGCAGACCATTTAAGTTTACTACTGAAGCATATTTAAAATTAGCCGATCGTGTGATTTCATATTCTGTTGATAACGTGCGAATTATTTATTCGGGGAAAAATGATGCAAAAGCATACACTGCCGGTCTCGATTTTAAATTGTTTGGTGAGTTGGTGCCGGGAACCGATTCGTGGATTAATTTTTCGCTGATGGATGCAAAAGAAGATATATTGGATGATTCATATATAAATCATACTTATGATGCCGATGGAAAAGTGCTGACCACAAACACGGTATATCCTGGTTGGGCTTCAAGTCCCAGTGAACAACGCTACACTTTTTCCACCATGTTTCAGGATTATTTGCCCAATAATCCTAAATATAAATTGCAATTAAAATTTATTTGGTCGGATGGTTTGCCTTTTGGACCGCCGCGTAACTCCCAATATCGTGCTGCCTTTCGCACACCTACCTATCGTCGGGCCGACATTGGAGTTTCACGTGTATTGGTTAGTGGAAGCGATAAAGTTATGAATAATCCTGTGTTGAAACATGTAAAAAATATTTGGTTGAATCTGGAAGTATTTAATATGCTGGATTTTAAAAATGTTAATTCATATTATTGGGTTACAGACATTTATAACCATCAAATGGCAGTTCCCAATTATCTGACCGGCAGGCAATTAAATGTAAAAGTGATGGTAGATTTGAAGTAGAAAGTTAATATTGACCTTTTATTCATTTATCAATTTTATTTTTGTAAAACAACGTTTTTTCTACAAAGTACTAAACTTCCCACTAACTACTACAAACTTCCGGGTCACTTTCGAATTAAGTGAATATTCTATTATTAAATTTAAATTCAATTTATATGAAAGCAAATATGATTTCGGTGTTGATAATGGTTTTCATACCGTTATCACTTTTTGCTCTTAAAATAAATGAAAATGCTCCAGAAACAATGAAAAAGAATATTTATATTGAAGCAGCATGGGCCGATAATGTAGCCAAATCAATAATTGCTGAAGTAGGCGAAACGTCACGCTTTCGTGTTAAGCGTGGAGTAGAGCAGGTAGCCGGATTATGGCACAAGGAAGATGGAACACCTGAAGAATTCAGTGCGTTTTGCAAAACGGGTTTTATTGCTGATGCAGTGAAATTGGATACACTGTTTGGAAAACTTCAGCGTAATCTTGAAATTATCAGTGGTTATTATCACAAGATAGATTTGGAATTGAAAGAACCAGTACAACTTACAGGCTCTGAAATAACACCAGTCGATGAACTTTTCGGAGGTTACGACATTTCTTCGCATTTGGACGAAGACCTGTATACAAATAAAATAGCATTTATGACTGCCTTGAACTTTCCATATTTTTCGTTGGAAGAAAAAACGAAGCAAGGCAAGCAATGGACACGAAAAGAATGGGCTTTTGCCCGCATGGGCGACCGCTTCACAACCAGAATTCCATCAGACGTATTGCAAAATCTGTCACAGGTTCTAGCTTCTGCCGACTCTTATATTTCAGGTTACAATATTTGTATGGGCAACCTACTCACTAATAAAGGTGAGAAACTTTTCCCTGCTGGTATGAAACTTATCAGTCACTGGGGTTTACGCGATGAACTCAAATCGGATTATTCTGATAAAAAAAGGGGAATAGAAAAACAGGAAATGATTTATTCAGTAATGAAAAGGATTATCGACCAGTCAATACCGGTTGTTGTGATAAATAATGAAAAATATACATGGAATCCCTTTACAAATGCACTTTATAATGAAGGTAAACAGTTGGCAATAAAACAGGAGAGCAACAAACGTTACGAGGTATTGCTTGAGAATTTCAGAGCTAATAAAGCATTGGATATTTATACACCACAGTTGCCAGATGCTTTGGTACGAAATTTCGAAGGATACACTGAGATTCCGCAGAAAGATGTCGAAGCATTGTTCAAAGGCTTACTGATATCGCCCGAGGTAAAAAGGGTGGCTGCCCTTATTCAAAAGAAGTTGGGTCGCCCACTTCGTCCGTACGATATATGGTACAATGGTTTTAAATCTAAACCGGACATTTCGGAAGCTGAATTAAACGTTATGACTCAAAAAAAATACCCGAATCCAAAAGCGATGGAATCCGATCTGCCTGAAATCCTGAAAAAATTGGGCTGGTCAGCCGAAAAGGCAGCGAAAATAGCTTCGTTGGTAAAAGTAGACCCTGCACGTGGGTCGGGCCATGCTTCGGGTGCTGTGAAGCGTAACGATTTTGCACACTTGCGTACCCGAATTGCTCCTACAGGAATGGATTACAAAGGTTATAATATCGCCATTCACGAGTTTGGACACAACACCGAACAAACCATTACCATGAATGATGTGGATTACTGGATGCTGAACGGAGTGCCGAACACTGCATTTACAGAGGCTGTTGCTTTTATGTTCCAGAAGCGTGATCTTGAATTGCTTGGTTTTACAAATAATAACATCAATTCAGATAAAAATTTGGCTTTGGACGATTTCTGGTCGTGTTACGAAATAATGGGTGTGGCTTTGCTTGATATTGCCACCTGGGAATGGATGTACGCCCATCCAAATGCCACCGCACCCGAATTGAAAGAAGCGGTTATTACAAAATCAAAGGAAATCTGGAATACTTACTATGCAGGAATTATGGGTGGGAAGGATGAAACTATTTTGGCAATATATTCACACATGATTGATAATCCACTTTATTTATCAAATTATCCCATCGGACATTTAATAAGTTTTCAGGTGGAAGGTCAAATGTAAGGAAAATCGATGGCTGATGAAATACAACGAATGTACACACAAGGTCGTATTATTCCTCAGCTTTGGATGCATAACAGTGTGGGAGTGGATATTTCGGCAGAACCATTGTTACAGGCAGTTAAGAAAGCTTTGGAATAGAAGGTGAAAGTCAATTCGTTCAGTTTTACAAATAATTCAGTTATTTTGTGCACATCCGCCAAAAAAATGAATTTTTTCAGGTGGGTACTTCTTTTGTGCCTTGCGTTCGTGTTTTTCAGTTGCAGTACCACACGATCTGTAGAAAAAAAACAGAGTAAAGAAGTTTATGAAAATTTGGGGCTGAATAAAAGCAGAAAAGATAATTTTAAACTTTACAAAGAAGCTGCTTCGTGGTTACATGTTCCCCATGTAGATGGTGGATCGTCACGAAATGGAACAGATTGTTCTTTTTTTGTGTATAACCTTTATAAAAATGTTTACAATAAAACCGTTGAACGGAATTCGGCAGACATACTGAATAAAAACTGCAAAAGAATAAGCAGGAGCAGGCTAAAAGAAGGCGATCTGGTTTTTTTTAATACAAATGAAAAATCTAAATCAAAAGTAAATCATGTAGGTGTTTACCTGAAAGAAAATAAATTTATACATTCCTCTACATCAAAGGGTGTTATAGTCAGCGATCTGGATGAGAATTATTATCGAAAATTCTGGGTTTGCGGAGGTAGGGTTAAGTAAAGGCTTCATTTTTATTGATTTGCAAAGAATGAAAGATTTGAAAATTGAAAGAAAGGAATAGATTTATTAATTGATTGGTCACAGATCTATGCTAGCGCAGAAGCAAAATTCATTGGAAGTGTAATGCCTATTATACAAATTATAAAAAAACTCCCCAAAATGCAGCTTTGCATATCGGGGAGTTTATATTTTGCATATCGGGAGTGCGACTTCAAAGTCGCACCCCCGATTGAAGAAATCTTATTTTGCCATTTCAATAGCCACAGCCACTTGTACAGTAGCTCCAACCATCGGATTGTTACCCATTCCAAGGAATCCCATCATTTCAACGTGAGCTGGAACAGAAGAAGAACCTGCAAACTGAGCATCACCGTGCATACGTCCCATTGTATCGGTCATTCCGTACGATGCTGGTCCTGCACCCATATTGTCAGGATGAAGTGTACGTCCGGTACCACCACCCGAAGCCACGGAGAAGTATTTTCTACCTTGTTCGATACATTCTTTTTTGTATGTACCTGCAACCGGATGTTGAAAACGTGTTGGATTGGTAGAATTTCCGGTAATTGAAACGTCAACACCTTCGGCACGCATAATGGCAACACCTTCGCGAACATCGTCAGCGCCATAACATTTTACTGCGGCACGTGGTCCATCTGAATATGCTTTGGTGCGAACAACTTTCAATTCACTTGTATAATAATCAAAATCAGTTTGAACATAAGTAAATCCATTGATTCGTGAAATAATCATGGCAGCATCTTTTCCCAAACCGTTCAAAATAACCCGTAATGGTTCGTTACGTACTTTGTTTGCTGATAAAGCGATACCTATGGCACCTTCGGCAGCTGCAAATGATTCATGTCCTGCAAGAAAAGCAAAACATTTTGTTTCGTTGCGAAGCAACATAGCTGCCAGGTTTCCGTGACCAAGACCAACTTTGCGATCTTCGGCTACCGAACCGGGAATACAGAATGCCTGCAAACCAATACCGATGGCTTCGGCTGCATCTGCTGCACTTGTGCAACCTTTTTTTATGGCAATGGCTGCACCAACCACATAAGCCCATTTAGCGTTTTCAAATGCAATGTTTTGGATACTTTCGCAAATTGCATAAGGATCAATGTTTTTTGCCGTGCAAATTGCTTTGGCTTCGTCGATATCTTTAATACCGTATGTATTAAGTGTCGCATTGACTTTGTCGATACGACGGTCGTAACTTTCAAATAATGGCATAATATTTTTAAATTTAGAATTAATAATTTAGAATTCAGAATTAATAGGTACTTAATTTATATTTATGATTGGGACTGTGAGTTATTGCTTTTACTACTATTAATAATTGAAACTAAAAGTTTAATTAATTCATTGCAATCAAAATAGATACTTTCAAACTGTTTATTATTTATGAATTCTGTTTCAAATAATAATTCAATCCAATAAGCAGATTCTTCAGCTTCTTTTAATGCAATATGTAGTTTCGCTTGAAAATCTTTAGTACTTTGAGCTCGAATAGCTTCTCTTGTATTAGCTCCAATACTTGTTCCACTTCGGAGTAATTGTTTTGAAAGAGTAAATTCTTTTTTATCATTTTGAAGAAATTGATATAAACGAATTATCCGAATGGCAAAAACTTTACTTTTATCAGCAATAACGTTATTTTCTTTCATAATTATGAATTATGAATTTTTAATTCTTAATTAGTCGTGCCTTGGATCAATATATTTTGCAGCATTTGCAAAACGACCATAAGTACTAGTCGATTTTTTCAATGCTTCGTTAGCATCTACTCCTTTTTTTACTAAATCCAACATAGGACCTACGCGTACAAATTCGTAACCGCAAGCTTCACCATCTTCATCCAACGCCATACGGCTGATGTACCCTTCGGCCAATTCAAGGTAACGTACACCTTTTTTATTGGTACTGAAAGTTGTTCCAACTTGCGAACGTAAGCCTTTTCCTAAGTCTTCCAAACCTGCACCGATAGGCAAACCACCTTCTGAGAAAGCCGATTGTGTGCGTCCGTAAACGATTTGCAGAAATAATTCACGCATTGCTACATTGATAGCATCACAAACCAAATCGGTGTTCAAAGCTTCGAGAATAGTTTTTCCTGTAAGAATTTCGGCAGCCATTGCAGCCGAATGTGTCATACCAGAGCAACCGATTGTTTCAACCAATGCTTCTTCGATAATTCCTTCTTTTACATTCAGGGTCAATTTGCATGCACCTTGTTGGGGCGCACACCAACCCACACCGTGAGTTAATCCCGAAATATCTTTTATCTCTTTCGATTTTACCCATTTGCCTTCTTCAGGTATGGGAGCCGGTCCGTGATTAGGACCTTTTTTTACAACACACATGTGTTCTACTTCGTGCGAATAAATCATACTTTTGTTATTTAGTTATTATAAAAATTAGTTTGATTATTAATTCTTGAAATTCGAGCACAAAAGTACACTTTTTTTGCCGTTTAGCAATGGATACAAATGGTTAATCGCTTAGTTTTAATGAACTTTTTCTTACATTATTTGTTTCGATTTCAAAGCAAAGTTGGCATTCAATATTTTCACTCAATATAATGAGATAGTATGCTTAATATTCAATGTATTAACAGCGTTTCAGACCCTTTATACACAAAGTTATATAATTTGTACACAAGGGCTTTTCCTGTTTCAGAACGAAGGAGCTGGAGTGGACTTGAGCATGAATTGATTTATGAAAAGAAATTTCATCCAAATGTATTGTTGCAAAACGACGAATTCGTTGGATTATTAAATTATTGGACATTTGAACAGTTCTTTTATATTGAGCATTTTGCTGTGAATGAGCAAATGAGAAATAGTCATATTGGAACAGAGGCAATGGAAATTTTTATGAAACAGACACATTTGCCCATTGTTTTGGAAGTAGAAATGCCCAAAAATCCATTAGTCGAAAGGCGCATCAAGTTTTACGAGCGACTTGGCTTTTCAGTTTTGCCGTGTGATTATTTCCAACCACCTTATGATTCCGAAGTTGGTGATTTCCTTCAAATAAATATCATGAGTAATGATATTCAGTTTGCCAAAAATAACTTTGATATAATTAAAGAAACCCTTTATGATAAGGTCTATCATTGGGAAAAGAGTTTATAAAGAGACCTCTAGCTCCTGAATGAGAATTATAAAAGTTCATTTACTTAATTCTCTTTTTGTGTGGTTAAGAATTATTTATAGCTGTTTCCAGAAATCTCCACGCTAACCACGCCAATCCACCTGTGCCGGTTTTTAACGCTTTTTCATCAATCTGAAATTCGGAACTGTGTAATCCACCGGTATTTGCATTTATTTCACCTTTAATGCCGAAACGGTAGAAAGTACAAGGGTATTTTTGAGAGAAAAATCCAAAATCTTCCGAAGTCATTCGCATTTCCAATGTTTGGATATTTTCTTCCCCCAACCATTCGGTGGCAAAATTTCGTGCTTGACTAGTGATTTCTTCATTATTAATTACGCAAGGATAACCATCAGGAATGTCGATTTCGGCTGTACAGCCCTGAGCTGCACAAGTTTCGGTGATGATGCGACGAATATTACTTTTTGCTTCGGCTCGCCAATTCTCATCTACTGTACGAAATGTTCCTGACATCAATACTTCCGAAGGAATCACATTCGTTGCTCCATTGGCTATCAATTTACCAAAAGTTAGCACCATGGGTATAAGTGGATTACACAGTCGACTCCGAACCTGTTGCAATGAAACTAAAGTTTGTGAAGCTGCCAGAACTGTGTCATTAATCAAGTGTGGTAAGGCGCCATGTCCGCCTTTACCATGAATTTTTATATGAATCTCATCAGCCGAAGCCATTATCATACCCGATTTAAAGCCTAAACTTCCGGTAGGATAATCAACAGAAACATGTTGTGCCAAAATAATTTCAGGTTCAATTTCGTCAAAAAGTTCATCTTCGAGCATTAGACGAGCACCTCCGGGTGCTTTTTCTTCGCCCGGTTGAAAAATGAGTAAAACAGTTCCCTCAAAAACATTTTTAAGTTCGTTCAGTATTTTTGCAACTCCCAGTAAACATGCGGTATGGGCATCATGTCCACATGCATGCATTATGTTTTCGTTTATCGATTTATATGGTGTTTCAACAACTTCACAAACAGGTAAAGCATCCATATCGGCACGCAGGGCAATAACTTTTTTGGTTGGATTCTTGCCTTCAATTTTTGCTAAAATACCCGTTCCGGCTATTCCTGATCGAAATGGAATTTCCATTTTTATCAATTCATTTTGTACAAACCGTGCAGTTTTAAATTCTTGAAACGAAAGTTCGGGATGCATATGCAGATGCCGGTAGCAATTGATTACGTAATCTGTATTCTTATTAACGAGTTGTTGAAATTGACCTTTCATTGTTTCTAAAGTGAATTATTGATGCAAAGATAGTTATTTTTTGAGTGCTATTTAATCTTTCAAAATCTTTAATGAGTTGAGATTTGTATATTTAAAAGTGTACATCTCTATGTAAAAAAGTATAAAAATGAACAGAATACTTTCCTTTAACTATTATTTAACTGAATTTTTGTCACCATCGGAATTGATAAGCCACATTTTTTAATACTTTTGCATCTTATAATTAAAAGAAAATTCAAACACTATTTAAAATTTTAAAAGAATATATTTATGAAGAAGTTTAGTTTATTAATAGTTTGTATAGTAATGGCTTTGTCAGCAGGCTATGCACAAAAAGCAGTAATTAATTTTGAAGAAAAATCACATGATTTTGGAAGAATAAATGAGGAAAGTGGAAAAGTTACCTATATTTTTGAGTTTACCAATAAAGGAATGACACCTTTGGTTGTAAACAGAGTACAGGCATCTTGTGGTTGTACAACACCCGATTGGACAAAAGAACCGATTGAACCCGGAAAAAAGGGAAATGTAACTGTAACTTATAATCCTTCGGGACGACCAGGTCCTTTTACTAAAACAATTACCGTGTACAGCAATGCTGCTGAAGAACAAGCTGTGTTGATAATTAAAGGTGAAGTGATACCAAAACAAACTTCCGAAAATCCAACCTACCCGGTAAATATGGGTGGATTGATGTTGAAAGCCAAAGTTGTTCAAATGAATAATGTGAACAAAGGTGATAAACAGGTACGTACATTGGACATTCAAAACTCCTCCAAATCGCCCATCAAACTTTCAATAGACAATCAGCCTTATCTTACTGTTACTGTTTCGCCCGAGATTTTGAAACCTAACGAAGAAGGTAAAATTACTTTTACTTTTAATTCAACTAAATATAATCAATGGGGGACCATATCAGACGAAGTTTATGTAATTGTTAATGGTCAAAAAAAATATACCGAAGAATTCAAATTGAACATAGTGGGCAATGTGTTTGAAGATTTTAGTAAATTAACTTTGGATCAAAAACGTAAATCTCCAATTTTAGAGATGCCTGCTAAATCGCTAAACTTTGGTAATATCAAAGTAAACTCCAAACGTGATATTAAATTCAAAATCAGTAACAAAGGACAAAATGCACTGGAAATTCGTCGTATTTACAACAATAACAATGAATTTGTGGTTCGTGCTTCTAAAACAACTATAGCCAGCGGCAAATCCTCCGAAATTATTGCCACTTTGAATACTAAAAATTTATCCGAAGGTGATTATAAGAAATCATTTACCATCCAAACAAACGATCCGGATAATAGCTTTTTAATTTTGGTTTTAAGTTGGACAATTCAAAAGTAATGCTATTTCTTTTTATTTTAAATTTAACATCACCAATCTCAATTGCTACTTATTAATGACCATATAAGTAGAATATTTCTTAAATTATTGGAAGCCAAGATATTACTTATATACTTCTTGACTTTTTTTTTATCAATTTCTGAAAAACGAATAACTGCTTCATTTTCAGTATAAATTTAGAGTTCTATAGAATAAATATTACCAATGGGTTTTTTGTTAATGGCTTTTTAATCAGCATATGCATAAAAATAAGAATTTTCATCATGAGAATGATCCTGCATACAAGGGACTTAGTGTAAATCAGGGAGTACAGGATGCTCCAATTGTAAATCCATACAGACAAGGCAAGACTCAAAGACAACAATATTCTGCATCTGAATTTTTAACTGGAATTCTGAAAGGTGATATATCCATGTTAAGTCAGGCAGTTACGTTGGTCGAAAGTTCACTTCCCGAACATCAATTAATTGCTCAGGAAGTTATTGAAAAATGTCTTCCTTACGCCGGTAAATCAATTCGATTAGGCATAACAGGTGTTCCCGGTGCTGGTAAAAGTACCTTTATCGAAGCTTTAGGGATGGATTTAATACGTTCGGGTCATAAATTGGCAGTGTTGGCAATCGATCCGAGTAGCGAACGCTCCAAAGGAAGTATTTTGGGTGATAAAACCCGAATGGAAGAATTGTCAGTAGCCAAAAATGCATTTATACGTCCTTCGCCCTCATCCGGATCGTTGGGTGGTGTAGCCCGCAAAACTCGCGAAAGTATTATCTTGTGTGAAGCTGCCGGTTTTGATACAATTTTTGTTGAAACGGTAGGAGTGGGGCAATCGGAAACTGCTGTACATTCCATGGTCGACTTTTTTTTACTGATTCAACTTGCTGGTGCCGGTGACGAATTGCAGGGTATTAAACGTGGAATCATGGAAATGGCCGATGGGATTGCCATCAACAAATGCGATGGTACTAATGTAGATAAAGCTGCTGTGGCTAAGGCTCAGTATCAAAACGCATTGCATCTTTTCCCTCCACATGAATCCGGTTGGACGCCCGAAGCAATTACTTGTTCATCAATTGATAAAAACGGTATTCCAGAAATTTGGAATATGGTGGAACGATATATTGAATTTGTGAAAAAGAATAATTTTTTTGAGTTCAAACGCAATGCACAATCGAAATATTGGATGTACGAAACCATAAATGAACAACTGAAATCACATTTTTATCAAAATCAGGATATTCAAAATCAATTGATTGAGAGCGAAAAAAAAGTACTCTCGAATGAATTAAGTTCATTCGTAGCGGCAAAAACAATGTTGGATAAATACTTTAAAAAAGAGTAAAAACACGAAATACGAAATCTGGAACACGAAATAAAGAAATCTACTATAATGGAAATTAATATCATTTACAATCGTTCATGTCTCGATGGTTTGAGAGAACTCCCCGATGCTTGTGTTGATTTAATTTTCACCGATCCACCTTATTATCAGTATCGTGCTCAAAATGTGGAAGGATTAAAGAATCACAAAGATGTGGTGACTGAATTTGATTTTGATGGATTTAAATCGGAAGATGAATATTTACACTTTTTGGAAGAAGTACTTATTGAATGTTTTAGGGTTTGTAAAACCGGTGCCAGTGGCTATTTGTGGTGTGGCGATGATTTTGTTTCATATCTCAATCGAATGGTTGAACGGGTGGGATTTCAGTTTCGAAAAGTGATTCATTGGCACAAAACCAATCCATTTCCCGCAATTTATACCCGTAAAATGTATGCCAACAGCATGGAAATGCTTGTTCATTTTTCCAAAGGTTCGCCTAAAACATGGAATCATAAATCAGTAAACGAAATGCACAATTTCATTCAGGCACCCATTTGTATGGGAATAGAACGCACAAGACACAAAACACAGAAACCACTAAAAGTTTGTTTACCTTTTATCGAAATTAGTAGTAACGATGGTGATTTGGTACTCGATCCTTTTATAGGTTCTGGAAGTACAGCGGTAGCTTCTAAAATGTTGAAAAGAAGTTATATAGGTTTTGAAGTAAACATGGAATATTGTCAAATAGCAAATAATAGATTAGATCAAATAACCAATATTGAATAAAAAAAACCATACTGATTTTAATTTCGGTTTATTATATAATTTCATTTCACATAAAATAAGGGTTGTTTCACTCCATTTTTTCCCCATCCAATTGCCTGAAAACCTGTTATTTCAAAGGATAATTTTAAAATTGCTCCATTTATTGCCCACGTTTGAAATTCGGGACAAACCCAATCTACTTCTCCGCCATATTTCCAATGGGTTATGTGTTTAAACTCTTATCACATATAACAATAACTTCGTTATTACTATTATACATTTCAAATTATTAAGCATCTTTTTTATAAATTTTCAAAGAAAATATATAAAACTATGTGAACATTTATTTTCTTAATTTTTTATGACAATGTGGAACTCCCGATGCTCGGGGTGTACCATACGTATATTAATTGTTAATTGTCGTAATACCCACACTAATTCAAGTTGTACCTCTAATTTTATTGTAAAAACGTTTCTTACTCAAAAATCAGTTCACCGAAAAAATCAGGACAATGAAAATCGGGTTTATCTGTACTTATTGGACTCCAACTTACATAATGGGGTGAATCTGTACCATCGGCACATTTATAGAAATTACCAAGGAGTTTTTTTGGTAAATTTTCAGGGTCAATTCCAATTAATGAATAAGGAATTTTTACTGTCAATTCCCATTCAAACATACCTTCCATTTCTTTAAACGCACGATGACCAATGGATGGGTATCGTTTAATTTCAGCTAATTCAGCTTTCGAAAAGTGTTGAACATCTACTTTTCTGCTTTTACGTCTTGCTGCTTTGCAAGTGCCTATGCAGTTAAACTCAAAATTTATATAATAATCACTTTTGGGTAGTTTGCAGAAAAATTCCACACAGCTGTCTTCGTGTACTGGATCTTGATCATTAGAATATATGGCACGAAGCATACTACCACGAACAGCAAATTTGATAAAAATACTGTCGGTCGACCGTGCAATAGTAAAGTCAGTGATAGGTCTGTATGGGAAATTTTTTTTCCAATTTAACTTTTCTACTGAACCACGTCGAGCAAATTCTTCAAGAATATTGCCTGCCGACTCTAGGTCTACATTATTGAGTTCTTTGTTATATAAAATACTAATTCTTTTCATACTTTTCACGATTTTGTATTTTTTTGCAATATTAGCCAATAATTCTGACAATCTGAACTTTTTATTTGAAATTTATTTGAAATTTGTAATCAATTTAACATAAATATTAAAAAAAGAGGACAATCAGCCAAATAGGTTGATTTGTCCTCTTAATAAATAGAAATGAAAAAAATTACGCAATGCCAACTTTTGCAGCACGTTCAAAATCAAATACCAAATCATTAATTATTTCTTTTACTGAGCTAATTTTAGTGGCTAAATATGCATTACTACCTGCAAATGCATAGCCTTTTTTCAGATCACCTCTGTAAGCATTATATAAGGCAATAATGATACAGTAGGGCACTTTTTTGTAATCACAAGTATGTAAACAATCATAAGGGCATGATTTTGGAGCCATAAGTCCTTGTTTCACTTTGTCCAAAAACTCATTTTTAAGTGCACGACCAGGCATTCCAACAGGGCTTTGAATTATCTCAACTTCGTCTTCTTCAGCTTTTATATAAGCCTGTTTGAACTTATCATCAGCATCACATTCGTGAGTGGTTACAAACCTGCTTGAAATCTGAACACCTTTTGCTCCCAACTGCATAATATTATACATATCTTCGCCGGTATAAATACCTCCCGCAGCAATAACAGGAATTTCCTGTTTGTATTTTTCTTCAAAAAATGAAACCTCTTTCACTACTTCAGGTATTAATTTTTCTATTGCATAATTTGGATCAGTAAGATGTTCAGTTTTAAAACCAAGGTGACCACCTGCTTTCGGACCTTCAACTACTACTAAATCCGGTAAATAATCGTACAATACTTTCCATTTTTCACATATAATTTTTGCAGCTCGAGCAGAAGATACAATAGGAACCAACTTTGTAGTACAATTAGCAGTACGATATTTTGGCAAATCTAACGGAAGTCCTGCACCTGCAAAAATTACATCAGCCTTCTCTGATATTGAAGTTTTTACCATATCACTAAAATTTGTCAAAGCCATCATGATATTCACACCAATAATACCTGATGATTTTTCTTTTGCTTTTCTAATCTCTTCCTTCAAACCAATTATACATGCATCCATATAGTCTTTCGCTCTATGGCGATATATAAGACCTATACCTGCACAAGAAATTACGCCTACACCACCCTCATTTGCAACAGCAGACGCCAAACCAGACATAGAAATTCCTACACCCATGCCACCCTGTATTATTGGTAAACGAACTGTAAGATTTCCAATTTTTAAATTATTCATATTGCACATTTAAACATTAAGTGTGCAAAAGTACTAAATTTTAACCGAATAAAATGCACTATATTGACTTGTAGCTTTTATTTAACAGATTTGTGAAACGTTTTCTAGCATTTAGTTCTTTCTATAACAGAAATTATAATAGATTATGACAAAATATAACTATTAATGGAAAACGATATTCTGTTTTATTTGATAAAAAATTGGTTGATAAATCTTTTTTAGTATATAATTTTTGAAACTGATTATATTTCTTCTGAAAAATGTATTTTTGTAGAGTAAAATATTTTTCATTTTAGTTATACTTAAAAATTATGAATTTTGTAGCTATTGATTTTGAAACTGCACATGCCAATTTCCCATGCGAAATTGGTCTTACTCAAGTTGGAAACGGAAAAATTATTGACTCAAAATCGTGGTTTATTAAGCCAGCTTGCTTTCCATTTATGAATCCATTGAACCAAAGGGTTCATGGAATTTCAGCTGCAAAAGTTGCTCACGCATATACTTTCGAAGAGATTTGGGGAGAATTGAAACCTTGGTTTGATAACAATATTTTGGTGGCTCATAATGCAGCTTTCGATATGCGGGTTTTACGGGCTGCTTTGACTTATTACAATTTGGCAATTCCAAACTCTGAATATTTTTGCAGTGTCAGTCTTTCACGGAAAGCTTGGAAACATTTGCATAACCACTCATTGGGTGTCGTATCTGAATTTCATAACATACAATTCCAACATCATAGAGCCAGTGATGATGCTCAGGCTTGTGCCATTATTTCTTTAAAAGCATTTCAAACTGTAAAAGCCATTAATGTTAACGACGGGTTGAATAAATTGGGCGTTAGGCTGAAAAAACTTTAAGTAGGAACAAATAATCGGAAAAAACCTCCATTTGCTTCACAGCTAAAGGAGGTTATAACTTTATTTAGTTTACATTTTGAAATAATGATTGCTTCACACAACAACCACATATTTATATCAAAAAACTGAAATGTCGTAACTTGGTTCTTCTACAATTTCTGAAACTAGCTCGTTATATAGTACTTTACCAGTTTCATCAATAGCCACCACCGAACGACTCATTAGTCCTTTTAGAGGCCCATCAGTAAGTAAAACACCATAATCTGTTGCAAATGAGTTATATCTGAAATCGGATGCAGTAACCACTTTTTCTAATCCTTCAGCACCGCAAAAGCGACTTTGTGCAAAGGGTAAATCTTTTGACACACAAATGACAATTACATTTTCTTTTTCAGAAACCCATTTGTTGAATTTACGTACTGAGGCGGCGCAAGTACCTGTATCTAAACTTGGGAAAATATTTAGTAGCACACGTTTACCTTTGTAATCGCTTAAATGAATTTCTTGTAAACTACTACCTACCAAAATGAAATCGGGAGCTTGAGAACCAACTGCCGGTAATTTTCCGTTAGTTTGTACATCACTACCTTTAAATTTTACTGTTGCCATTTTCTATTAATTTAATAATTTAGTATAAAAATAATTCTGTTAATACTTTAATAACAGCTTTCATTCATTTTTTGTTTATATTTGCACTTGTTTTTTTAATTTTTTTATATGATTCGTTTTAATTACTTTTTATTTCTAAAGATTTTTGCAATACTCACCTTAGTATCGTGTAATGATACTAATGAGTACCGTATAGATAATTCCTTTGTTGATTATTTACACCGTTTTGAAAACGAAGCGTCTAGGCGTGGGAAAAATTTCGATTTATCAACTACGGGTTTAATAATCGAATTTGCTGATTTGAAGGATAATACAGCGGGTTTAACGCATTACGAGGACCCTATTCGGATTGAAATTGACCAAACATATTGGAATAATATAAGTACTTCAGCCGGAGCTGATTTGATGAAAGAAGATTTACTTTTTCATGAACTTGGTCATGGATTATTAGAAAGAAGGCATTTAAATTCAATACTCGAAAATGGAGATTGGAAATCAATGATGTGTGGAGGAGATAAAGTGAATGATAGGGCTTGGAATATCAATTATCGGGGTGTTCGTCGCGAGTATTATATTAATGAATTGTTTGATGAAAGTACTTCTACACCTCAATTCTCAAGTAATCTTCTATTAGTTGATACTACTGGATTCTCATCATCGTTATTTCTAAGTTTTAACACAGGCGCTAAGAAAGATGCCGGATTTGATATAGTTGATAACAATGATTATAAGACAAGTATAGATAATGGACTTTTGCGTTTCGAATCGAAAATAGAACAAGTTTTTCTTTTTTTTGCTATTACAAGTATCAATATTCAATCGGATTTTTCTTACGAATTGAATTTACAATATCCAACAGGCAATGCTACATATCAATATGGTTTAATTTTTGGCACTATACCAATGTCAAATTCCGGTTTGGTAGAATCTATTGAATATTTTACCATTAATAACAATCAGAAAATGTATATGGGAAACCGAACCTGGTATAGTTTTTTTACCGAATTGTCTAAACAAGAAATAATTGCAGGTCGAAATAATAAATTGAAAGTAATAAAAATAAATAATATGTTATATTATTTTATTAATAATATATATTCTTATTGTTCCGAAATAGAAGCAAAAAATATTGGAAATCATTTTGGTTTTATGGTACCACCCAAAAGTGTTATCTGGCTTGAAAATTTGAATGTTTCAGTTAAAAATAGAAGTGGCATATCTACCAAAATGAATAAAAATCAAACGTTTGATTTTAAATATATTACAATCAAATCACTGAATCAAAATAATATAATGAATAAATAAATAAGGGAATGAATTTTCAAATTATACTTTTTATCATTTTTACCAAATGATTTTAATACATTACTTAGAATAAATATGTCAAAATTCGTAATATACCAAGTTCTTCCGCGCCTTTTTGGCAATTACAATACTACCAACAAACTAAATGGTTCCATTAATGAAAATGGTTGCGGAAAGTTCAATAGTTTTACAACCAAAGCTTTGAATGAAATAAAATTGCTTGGTGCTACACATATTTGGTACACTGGTGTGATTGAACATGCTACTAAAACTGATTATTCTGCTTTTGGAATTCGAAAAGATCATCCAGGAATTGTAAAAGGCAAAGCAGGTTCGGCTTATGCTATCAAAGATTATTACGATGTAGATCCCGATTTAGCTGAAAATGTGCCAAACAGAATGGCGGAATTTAAAAATTTGGTAAAGCGCACACACAAAGCGAATTTGAAAGTAATTATCGACTTTGTTCCAAATCATGTTGCCCGTCAATATCATTCGGATGCAAAACCCAAGGGTATCAAAGATTTGGGTGAAGATGATCATTCAGAATGGGCTTTTTCACCTTTGAATAATTTTTATTACTTACCAAATCAAACTTTTTTGCCACAGTTTGATGTTCAAGATTATACCGAATATCCAGTAAAAGCCACTGGGAATGACCAGTTTTCAGCCGAACTAACAATCAATGACTGGTACGAAACAGTGAAACTGAACTATGGTGTAAATTATGTCGAAGGTCGTCAAAAACAATTTGATCCGATACCTAATACATGGCTAAAGATGTTAGACATTTTGTTGTTTTGGGCTGCTAAAAAAGTGGATGGCTTTCGGTGTGATATGGCTGAAATGGTACCTGTTGAATTTTGGGGTTGGGTAATTTTTCAAGTCAAAATGCAATATCCAGATATAATTTTTATTGCCGAAGTTTACAAACCAGCTGAATATCGCAATTATCTTTGCAATGGAAAATTCGATTATTTGTACGATAAAGTAGGAATGTATGAAATGTTGCGTAATATAACCAGCAAAAATTATCCGGTTCGTGAAATTACTAATTCTTGGCAATCTTTGGGTGGAATTGAGATTCAAATGCTGAATTTTCTTGAAAATCATGATGAACAACGCATAGGTTCGGGTTTTTTTTCCGGAAATGGTTCTTATGCACAACCTGCAATGATAGTGGCTGCTACGCTTACACAAGCACCAGTAATGATATATAGTGGACAGGAATTAGGCGAATTGGGTATGGATTACGAAGGTTTCAGTGGCATGGATGGTAGAACTACAATTTTTGATTATTGGGGCGTAAAATCAATCCAGGCGTGGACTAATGATGGAAAATTTGATGGAAAAAAACTTACTTCTGAACAAAAGGAATTGCGCAACTTTTACAAAAAGTTATTAAATATTACTATCTCCGAAAAAGCAATTACTGATGGTCTGATGTACGATTTGGAATTTGCTAACTTCGATAATCCAAAATTTAATTCACATGAACAATTTGCCTACTTCAGAAAATTTGAAGATGAACTTATATTGTTTGTGTTAAATTTTGACGATAAACAGTTGGAAACAGAAGTTATTTTTCCCTTAGAAGCATTTCAATACCTCGAATTAGAAGAAGGTAACAGATACAGTTTTGTTAATTTATTGGATGACAATGATGTACAATCAAGCTTTTCACTAAGTTCAAAACAAAGTTTATTACTTCAGATGCCTGCATGGAAAGGAAAAATACTGAAATTGACAAGAGTAAATCATGACCAACTATAATGGATGATGAGTAAAATAAGCTGATTATCAATATTATAAAGATTAGTAGAAGTAAAATTAAAATGTTTAGTGCAAATAAAAATTTAATTTCAACAATGCCTCTCAACTTTTCAGATAGTCTTCATCACGAGCGTGAACAAGCTTCAAAGGCTGACATTTTTTATCGTGAACGGTTGAAAGTTTCAAATATTATACGATTCAACTCTGACTCAGAAACCGATTTGGAAATGCAACTAAAAGATGTGGATGTTTTGTTAACCCATAATAAAACAACTTATCGCGTTTCTGAGAAATTTCGTAATGTCGATTACAGAGATTTATATTTCGAGGTGTACAGTAAATACCCTAAAACTCAAGGTTGGTTGCATGCTGGTTCACCCAATGCAATTCTTTATTTTACACCAAGTGCTGTTTATTGGATTAAACACAAATCATTATGGGATTTTTGTTTACCTATTTTTTTTCCACTTATAAGTGTTACCTGATACGAAGAGCTTTTTAAATCTCATAAAACCATAATTCAAAAGGAAATCATATTAAATGGAGAATTCATCAAAATAAATCTTATCCAAGCCCATAACCAACCTTCCGATGGTAAGAAATGGGAAACCATTGGAATTAGTGCACCGCTTTCATTCTTTGAGAAAAATGGCGTAAAAATAAAAAAATATAAACTAAAAAAATAACATAACTTGTAATTCTTGATTGATTATTTGAAACTTAGCAGCCCATTTTAGTTCTTATATTTCTTATTTCAATCTTACCTGATTTTATTATATTATTTTTTCAATTCCATATTTTTCAATTCATATTTTATTTTTTTTTACACTAAAATAATTAGAGAAATATTTCTTTAATTTGATTGTAAATTAAAAAAAAAATCGGATATTTGTACATGATTTTGAATTTCAATAAAATGAATTTAAAACGTTTTTAATCAACTGTTTGACTACATTCAGTTAGCTTTTTTTAGATTATTTTTCAATAAGAAATTATATATAAATTATCCATAGAATATGAAAGAAATTAAATTTAGTTTGGTTTACCGTGATATGTGGCAATCTTCAGGTAAATATGTGCCACGTAAAGATCAATTGGCAAAGATTGCACCAATAATTATCGAAATGGGTTGTTTTGCAAGGGTAGAAACAAACGGAGGTGCATCTGAACAAGTAAATTTGTTGTATGGTGAAAATCCAAACGATGCAGTACGTACATTTACAAAACCGTTTAACGATTTCGGTATTAAAACTCACATGCTCGACCGTGGATTGAATGGTTTACGTATGAATCCTGTTCCTGCAGACGTACGTGAATTAATGTACAAAGTTAAGAAAGCACAAGGTGTTGATATTACCCGTATTTTTTGTGGACTGAACGATGTGACGAATATAATTCCTTCAATTCAGTATGCCAAAGCTGCCGGAATGATTGCCCAAGCAACATTGTGTATTACTTATTCCGAAATTCATACTGCGGAATATTACATAAGTATGGCAGAACAACTAATCGAAGCAGGTGCTGACGAAATTTGCCTGAAAGACATGGCTGGTATTGGTCGTCCTGTAATGTTGGGAAGAATTACAAAAGCGATTAAGACGGCACATCCTCATATAATTATTCAATATCACGGGCATTCAGGTCCTGGTTTTTCGGTGGCTTCAATGCTCGAAGTTGCCAATGCCGGTGCCGATTATTTAGATGTTGCCATGGAACCACTTTCTTGGGGAATGGTTCATCCTGATGTGATAACTATTCAAGCTATGTTGAAAGATGCAGGTTTTAGTGTACCTGAAATAAACATGAAAGCATATATGGAAGCGCGTCGGTTAACTCAATCTTTTGTTGATGACTTTTTAGGCTATTTTATCGATGACCGCAATAAATATATGACTTCATTACTTGTTGGTTGTGGTCTTCCGGGAGGGATGATGGGATCTCTTATGGCCGATCTGAAAGGAATGCATATAGCCATTAATTCATTTTTGAAAGACAAAAACAAAAAAGAACTTAGTACTGACGAATTATTAGTTATGCTGTTTGACGAAGTTAAATATATTTGGCCTAAACTTGGAAATCCACCATTGGTAACTCCATTCAGTCAATATGTTAAGAATATTGCATTGATGAATGTAATGTTTATTATCAAAGGTCAACCACGTTGGAGTATGATTGACAAGAACAGCTGGGATATGATTTTGGGTAAAGCGGGAAAACTACCGGGTAAATTAGACGATGAAATTATTGCTTTGGCTAAAAAGAACAAATTTGAATTCTTTCAAGGTAATCCACAGGATAATTATCCTAATGAATTGCCAAAGTTTATTGCCGAAATGAAAGAAATAGGTTGGGATAGGGGCAAGGATGATGAAGAATTGTTTGAATTTGCAATGCACGACAAGCAATACCGCGATTTTAAATCGGGTGAAGCAAAAAAACGATTTGAGCTTGAATTAGAAACAGCTATCAAAGAAAAATTTGCTTCAAATGCCATAGAATTACCAGATTTACGTGCATTGAAATATCCAAATGCAGAACCAGTGGTTTCGAATGCAACAGGACGAGTTATTTGGGAACTTGATTTCAATGAAGTTTCGGTAGAACCTATACATGGAAAAGTGGTAAAAGAATTCGACACTTTATGTACTATTCAGACAAATTATGGTCTCGAACATATTGGCAGTTTCTGCAACGGTCGAATTGTTGGTGTGGAAAAGAAACAAGGTGAAATAGTTAGAAAAGGCGAAGTACTTGCTTATGTAGAACAAAATTAAAGATAAAAAATCTAGACCCAAAAGAGAAAATGATCATCTGAGACCTTGCTTGTAAGGTCTCTTTTGTATTTATAGGATTGGATAACAGGATAAAATAAAATAAAATAATAATTTTAATATTTATCGAAAATCCGACAAAAAATGCTATTTTTGCGTTATAATTATAACACTTATGATACAGAATACGATTAATACTTACAAAATAAATTTTCTGTCACCGTTTGAAACTATTTTATTATGATAAAAGATTTATTTATAAAAAAAACACTGACAGAACTCGAAGAACAAGCTGATAGTGATCACAACACATTGAAACGACATTTAAGTGCATTAAATCTTACTTTGTTGGGGGTTGGATGTGTAATTGGTGCTGGTATTTTTGTATTAACCGGTACGGCGGCTGCTTTACATGCAGGTCCGGCTGTGGCATTGTCGTTTATTATTTCGGCATTTGGTTGTTTATTGGCTGGTCTTTGTTATGCAGAGTTTTCTTCAATGATTCCAGTTTCGGGAAGTGCATACACCTATGGTTATGCAACTATGGGTGAGTTTGTTGCTTGGATTATTGGTTGGGATTTAATATTGGAATATCTATTTGGATCGGCAACAGTAGCTGTCGGATGGTCGGGATATATTACCAGTTTCCTCGACGATTTTGGTATTATACTACCAACATCGATATGTCAAAGTCCATTCATTTTTGATGCCAGTGGCTGGAGTTTATCTGGTTCAATTATTAATTTTCCTGCTATTTTCATAGTCGCATTGATGACTACATTGTTGGTTATCGGAATCAAAGAATCAGCAAAATTTAATAATATCATTGTGCTGATTAAAGTAGTTGTAATTTTGTTATTTATTGGTTTTGGAATATCACATATCAATGTTGCGAACTGGACTCCTTTTGTTCCTGCAAATACAGGTGATTTTGGACATTTCGGTTGGTCGGGTGTTTTAACTGGTGCAGCAGTTGTTTTCTTTGCTTATGTCGGTTTCGATGCTGTTTCAACTACATCACAAGAAGCCATTAATCCAAAATGTGATGTACCTAGAGGTATTCTATTTTCTTTATTGATTTGTACAGTTTTGTATATTGGTGTTAGTTTAGTACTTACAGGAATTGTAAGTTACAAAGAATTAAATGTTGCTGCACCAATAGCATTGGCAATTAATAAAGCCGGAGCAAGTTTAATTTGGTTACGCCCAATTATTAAGATTGGTGCAATTGCAGGACTGAGCTCTGTTGTACTTGTGTTACTTTTGGGTCAGTCACGCGTATTTTTTACCATGGCAAGCGATGGTTTATTATGGAGAAGTTTTGCCAAAACACATTCCAAATTTAAAACGCCACATATTACAACCATTGTTACTGGTAGTTTCGCAGCATTTTTTGCTGGACTTTTCCCCATTGGTTTATTGGGCGAATTGGTATCTATCGGTACATTACTTGCATTTATTATAGTTTCTGTAGGAATAATAATACTACGTAAATCGGAGCCGAATGCAATAAGAGGATTTAAAACTCCTTGGGTGCCATTTGTACCAATATTTGGTGCTTTGGTTTGTTTTGCACAAATGGCAGCTTTACCAGGTGACACATGGATTCGTCTATTTCTTTGGATGGGAATTGGCTTTGTGATTTATTTTACTTATGGAATGAAACACAGTCATGCTAGTAACAAAAGAAAGAGTAAATAATAAAAAAAGCCCTGCAATTGCGGGCTTTAATAAAAAATTATATGAGTATCGGGTGTTGTACCTAAAGAAAAAAGTTTACATTTGTCTT
>JACDZH010000354.1 GCA_013426815.1 Paludibacter sp. | reverse complement strand
CCTATGTTCATTGGCTGGCTGACGTGCATTTAGCAGGTTTTGCGCCCGCATTCACCTTGTCGTTTCACGACAGGAAATGCTCCCGCAAATGAAACATACCGTACAACGGTGCCGCCAAATGCGCTTAGCCTTAGTCGTTATGCGTCACCATAAAAAAAAAGAGAAAAACCGAGATTGTTTATAAATAATGAACGACGTTGAAGATTGATAAGGTAAATTTGAGTAAATTTGCGACAATTATAACGACAAATTTAAGATGACAAATAAATTAAAAACAATTGACCTTTTTGCCGGAATCGGAGGCATACGACTTGGTTTTGAGGCACATGGTTGTGAAACTGTATTCTCTTCTGAATGGGATAAGGCTGCACAAGACATGTATGAAGCAAATTTTGGAGAAAGACCATTTGGAGATATTAACGACATTGCGCCCGAAGACATTCCAGACCACGACATTTTATTAGCAGGATTTCCATGTCAACCATTTAGCATTGCTGGTAAAGGACTTGGTTTTGCTGACACAAGAGGAACTTTATTTTTCAATATCGAAGCAATTATTGAAGCTAAGCGACCAAAAGCTTTTTTACTTGAGAATGTCAAACGACTAACAACTCATGATGAAGGACAAACGTTCGCCGTAATTATTGAAAAATTAGAAGGACTTGGATATACTGTTTATCACAAGGTTTTTAACGCACTTGACTTTGGTCTTCCGCAAAAAAGAGAACGAATTTACATTGTAGGTTTTCGTGAACCGATATTCTTTAAATTTCCAAAGCCACTTGGTTATTACAAACCGTTAAGTGAGGTATTGCTTGCTGATGAGGATGTTCCGAAAAACTATTTTATTTCTAGCGAATTAAGAGAAAAAAGATATAAAGCGGTAAAAGGCGTTCCGCCTTTTCCGTCTATTTGGCACGAAAATATTGGAGGAAACATTTCTGCTCTACCTTATTCTTGTGCTTTAAGAGCGGGAGGAAGTTACAATTATCTTGTTGTTAATGGAGAAAGACGTTTGACAGACAGAGAAATGTTAAGATTACAGGGTTTCCCTGACAGTTTTAAAATAAATATTCCATATTCCCAGTCAAGAAAAGTTGCAGGGAATTCTGTTTCAGTTCCAGTCATTCAGGCAATAGCAGGAGAAATGATGAATGCTTTACAAAACAAAAGAAATGCAGTTAAAGAACCAGTTCAACTAACATTATTAGAACCAAAAAATGGATATCAAAGAAGCAAAAAAATCGCTGGATAAAGTTATAGAAAAAGCAAGAGTTCACCTTTATAAGCCTATACAGGCTGCTGAAATTTTGCACCGTGACAGAGTTGAGAAAGATATTTCACTTTCTGATTTAACAACATACAGAACCATTTCAAAAAAATGGAGAGATATAATCTGTATTAGGTTTTTAGGTCGAACTTCGACTTCTTCTGCTAAATACCAAGATGATATTTTTAATGACAATGCTATTCCGCCAAATGTTTTAGCTGAACTCGGAAAAGAAAACAGAGAGAAAAATGGAATTGTAGAAGCTTATATTTACAAAAAATTTGAGCAAAGAATTTCTCAAATGTCAGCAGGTTTAGGCTATTGCCAAAGTCACGACAAAGCTACATTTAATTTAGATGAATTTCTTGCAATGTTTTGGAATGAACCAGGACTAAGAAGAAGTATAGATAAGATTTATGAAATTGTTGTTTATTCATTATTTTCTGCATTAGTTGAGGCATTAGAAGTTTCAGTTGAAGTGAGTTTAAATCCAGCAAAATCGGATATTTTAGCTGAATTTGAAGACTTTGCGAAACGTGTGATACAACTTTCGTCTAAGCAAACAAATATAAAGCTAAAAGCGAGAATCAACCGAGTTGGCGTTACAAATGCGGCAGACAGAGGACTTGATATGTGGGCAAATTTCGGACTAGCTATTCAAATCAAACACTTGTCTTTGACAGAAGAACTTGCCGAAAACATTGTTACTTCAGTGTCAGCAGACAGAATTGTTATTGTTTGTAAAGACACCGAAGAAAAAATAATTGTTTCAGTTCTTAACCAAATGGGTTGGAAATCTAAAATTCAGAGTATTGTAACAGAATCAGACCTTTTGGCGTGGTATGAAAAAGCATTGAGAGGAAAATTTGCAAATACAATTGGCGACAAAGTTTTGAAAAAACTAACAGACGAAATTATTGTTGAATTTCCAGCAACTGATAACATAGAATTCAAGAAGTTTCTTCAAAAAAGAGGTTATGACAAATTGAAAGACAAAAACTGGATTGTAAAAACCTGACAAACAACTTATAACATAAAAATATCGAGTAGGTAAAGGGGAATCTCACCCCTAAACCTCTCACAGAACCGT
>JACDZH010000021.1 GCA_013426815.1 Paludibacter sp. | reverse complement strand
AATATTGTTGATAAACAACCATATAACAAATTAATTCAAATAATCTCTATTATATTTATTATTAATCACATATTGAAAAACTAGTTATATCTCAATTTACTTTTAATTAAATTATGTTAATTATAGTTTTATAAATTAGATATTTTTAATATTAATCAAAATATTTCCTCTATTCTTGTAAATACTTTTATTACCATAAGTTAATTTTTACATCGTATACCTACTTTTTAAATTTTAAGCTAAATCAATAATTAATCTTAAAAAATCAACAACTATGTTTAAATTTATAAAAATGAGAATTTATCACATTCTCCTCTTGGTTTTAGCACTAACATTGACAAATTGATTTAAGAATGAATATGATATATCAAAAAGTATAAATACCGAAATGAATTTGGGTGGTGATTCATTTTCATTTCCTTTGCAGTCATAACTTTGAGAGTACAATGCTCAAATTTTTAACACTAATTGAAAATGAGCAATCACTGATACTCTAGTAGAGAAATGTAAAATGAATCAATGATTATAAACTCAGAACTCCCTTTTGGAAATTGTTAGGAAAATATTAATGAAGATATTATTGCCCTTCCAATTATAGAAAGATTGTCAGCTTATGCACACAGATTTGAATTAATAGACTGTTCTTTTAGAAAAATATCAAATAAAATCACTATATTTGCATAAAATCCATCTAACATTTATGGTTGGCTCACTTTTTACCAAGATAATCAATCTTTTTTATACCTCTCAGGTAAAAAAAAATCTTTTAGGTTTCATTTTTCGTTAAATAAATCATTTTAAATTTTCTAACTTAATTATTGCTCTGTACTTTTTGAAACAAATTTCTTATTTTTATTTAAAAAAATTGAAATACAAAATCGTAATATTGGTTTACAAATAAAATAAAGTTTTTTTTATGTGTACTTTTTAAGTTAAATGTAATAAAGCATTGTAAAACCATTTGTATTCATACTATTATTAATTTTGTGTATAATTGTTTTCAAGGTGTGCTTAAATTGTAACATACCCAAGATTCAATTGTGACTAAAATTTTTTAAGTTTTGTCATGTTTTAAGAAACTCCTTTATGAAATTCAATAATATTTTTACAATTCTACTTCTAATTTCAGCCACTATACAGTCTCAGGAACATTCTGATACAATCAAATACAGTCTTAACGCAATTGTCAATGCTGGTAGTGGTACCTATGCACCATTTTTATCGACAGCAAATAAATACGGTCGATTTAGTTTTGCTCCAAACTCCCTATCAGTTTGGGGAACTATAGACAAACAAATAATGCAGGAGAAAACATTTGATTATGGATTTGGAATGGAATTAGATGTCAATACTTCAAAAACTGAAAATAGATTTTTTGTTGACGAAAGTTATATTGAAGGTAAGATTTATTTTTTACGTTTTATAGCAGGCACTAAACAAGAGATTTTTGGTAATCAAGATGTCGAATTGTCAAGTGGAGGGTTGATGTGGTCGAAAAATAGCCGTCCGATGCCCAAAATTTCGGTAGAAACAAATGATTATGTGCATTTCCCTTTTTCAAAAGGTTTTATTGAAGTAAAAGGTGGTATTTCGCACGGTTGGTTTAACGATAATATTGGAATAACGGGTTTATTACTGCATTATAAATATGGATCAATTAGATTAGGAGGATTACTACCGATAAATTTAAATTACGGATTTCATCATGTAGCACAGTGGGGTGGAGTTACAACCCAATTTGGTGCAATGCCAGCTACATGGGATAATTATAAACGTATTTTTTTGGGAAAAAGCGGAAGTTCAACTGCCACCCAGTCAGACCAAATAAACACATTAGGTAATCATATAATATCACAAAATATCGGAATTGATCTAAAACTGAAAACTGTGCAAATAGCATTGTACTGGCAGAATCTTACAGAAGACCCTCCCATACGTTTTATTACTTCAACTATGAATGTTGCAGATGGTTTGTGGGGAGCATCTGTTAAGATTCCTTCATTCAGACCATTGCATTCATTTCTATTGGAATATTTAAATACCACCGATCAGAGTGGTCCATGGCACGATTTGGATGGTATAATTTATGGAGGAGCAGACCCATATTATTTGAATGGTCAAGTACCCAATGGCTGGACATATCGTGGAATGACCAATGGAAATCCATTTCTCACTTCGCCAAATTACAATCAAAATGCTTCAACTACGATAACAAATAATCTAATTCGATTGTATTATTTTGCAGGTAAAGGTGTCTATAAATCAATTAATTATAATTTAACTCTGGCATATTCCGAAAATTTTGGTACCGAAAATCCCTCTTACGATCGTTGTAAAAAACAAATTTCTTTTCAATTTGAAACCTCAACTGCATTAAAAATACTTAAAAACACTGATATTAGTTGTGCTCTAGCTGTAGATAATGGAACATTGTATGGCAATAATATGGCATTTATTGTGGGAATAAAGTATCAAGATGTGTTTGGATATTAATTACATTGAAATCAATAAGAATTACATTGTAATTGCCTTTGAAGAAATAATTAGAATTAATAACGATTTGGGTAACACTGTTTTAAAAAGGATTTTAGCATTTTCAAAGAAAAATTTATGATTATAAAAGCCCAATTCACCCCTGCTAACGCAGGTTTGTAATCCCTGCAAAAAAAGGTAAAAATACAAAAAACCTTTTTTATAAAGCTATGGTATAGAGCGCAAACCTATGTCTAGGGGTGATGAAACGTTAATTTATTCCTCATTATAAATGTTTTGAGTCACCAAACCTGCAATTGTAAGTCCAAAAATGGCAGGAATAGGCGATGTTGTTCCGTTCACCTGAGCTTTCAGGCTACACCATTCATGATTTACCAAATCAGGATCACCAGGACCATACAATGCTTTAGGACACAAACATTTCTCTGTGCCACAAGATACGTTTTCGCCCTGATTTTCGAGCAATTCGTCACTATAAACACATAAGAATTTTTTACTCACTTCCACTTTACTTTGTCGGATTTTTTTACGCAAAGCTGCACCAAGAGGACAACCCTCTACGTTCCAAAATTCAGTTACTTTGATGCGCATTGGATCCATTTTGAGTGCTGCACCCATTGACGAAAAGAAAACAGCATTAGTTTGAGTAGCTTTGTGAATCAGTTCAATTTTATTGGCAAAACTGTCGATGGCATCAACAATAAAATCGTAAGTTTCTAATTGAAAGATGTAATGTGTTTCTTTACTGTAAATCATCTGAATTGCTGTGATTTCGGCATGGGGATTAATTTCCAACAATCGTTTTTTCAGTACCTCAGTTTTTACTTTACCAATTGTTTTTGTGGTGGCAAGTATTTGCCGGTTGATGTTGGAAACACAAACTCTATCTGAATCTACAATCGTCAACTGTTGAATTCCGGAACGAATTAAACTTTCGGCACACCAACTTCCAACACCACCAATACCAAAAATGATTACACGTTTGTTCAGCAATTTTGTCATTTTGTCCTTCCCAATAAGTAATTCTGTACGTTGGAAAATCCCTTTTTCAATACCCATTTTAAATATTTCAGATAACTATATGAGCGATAGATGTTATGGAAAAGTTTAAAAAAAATATTATATTTGTAGTCGCATAACTAAAATATATCTTTGATATTTATCTATGGGACAAAGGTATAAAAATTTTCATTTCCATTCGGTTTAATTACCGTTTTTAGAAGATTTTCACAAATTCAAATCAAAATAAATCCCGTCAAAAAACAACTATTTTTCGGTTAAAAGAGAAAGAATATATATAATTAACAAATTTCACCTTATAAAACTCTTTAATCTAATATAAATGAACGAATTAGAAAATCTATTTAAACAACAAACCCACGAAAAGCTGCTGAATAAAGAAGAACTTTCAGCTTCCGGTTCTAATCGGCGTTATTTTCGTTTGGAGAGTAAAAATACATCATTAATAGGTGTCGAAGGAACTTCCATTGAAGAAAATAAAGCTTTTATTGAAATGGCAAAGCATTTTTTCAAGCAGGGTTTACCAGTTCCTGAGTTTTTGGAACAAACTGCCGATGGGCGTTTTTACATTCAGGAAGATTTGGGCGACACTTTACTTTTTGATGCCATAGCCGAAGGACGAAAAACAGGTGTTTTTTGCGAATCAGAGAAAGAAATTCTCCGTAAAACAATGCGAAAACTAGCTGGTTTTCAGGTTTTAGGGGCGCAGGGTTTCGACTTTTCTATTTGTTATCCACAACCCGAATTTAACGAACGATCCATACTTTGGGACTTAAACTATTTTAAATACTGTTTTCTCAAATCTACGGGATTGGATTTTCACGAAAACCGTTTAGAAGACGATTTCTACAGCTTATCCAAAATTTTATTACGTTCACACACCAATACTTTTATGTACCGCGATTTTCAAAGCCGGAATGTAATGGTGAAAGATGATGAGCCTTATTTTATTGATTTTCAGGGCGGAAGAAAAGGACCATTGTATTATGATGTGGCTTCATTTCTGTGGCAAGCCAAGGCGCAATACCGTCAGGAATTACGTGAAGAACTGATACAAACTTATTTGGATGCTTTGAAAGAATTGATGCCGGTTGACGAAGATGATTTCCGCATTCAATTGAAACATTTTGTTTTATTCCGCACTTTGCAGGTGTTGGGAGCTTATGGATTTCGTGGTTATTTTGAGAAAAAAACACATTTTCTTCAAAGTATACCCTTTGCATTGGAAAATTTACGTGGAATTTTAAAAAATCAGTCTTTGGAATATCCGTATTTGCTTCAGATTTTGAAACAAATGACTGAATTGAAACAATTCCGTGAAGTGGCTGTACGCAAGCCATTGGTAGTGAAAATATACAGTTTTTCATACAAAAAGGGAATTCCAAACGACGATTCTGGCAATGGTGGTGGATTTGTATTCGATTGCAGAGCTGTAAATAATCCAGGGAAATACGAACGTTATGCTTATTCTACAGGTTTGGATGAAAGTGTTAAACAATTTCTGGAAGATGATGGTGAGATTTTGCCATTTTTGGAACATGCACAGGAACTGGTTGATGCTTCGGTAAGACGTTACAAAGACAGAGGATTTGCAAATTTAATGGTTAGTTTTGGTTGTACAGGAGGTCAACATCGTTCGGTTTATTCTGCCCAAAAAGTGGCTGAACATATCCATCAAACTTTTGGTGTAGAAGTGCAATTAATTCATCGGGAACAAAACAAGGAAGAATTATTTGCTGCAAAAAATTAACAATGAATTACGCTACTTTTTGGAATTTATATAATATAATTTGAGAATCGGAGCACCAGATAGCAAAACACAAGAAACAGATGTGCCTGATTCAGAGCTTTTTCCTTTGAATACGAATAGAAGAAACTATCAAGATATGACAAAGAAACTACTTATACGAAACAGCACCGCTGAATTTTTAATATTTACCCGACAGGCAGGTGATAAAAGTATTGAAGTGCGTTTCGAAGACGAAATAATATGGCTTTCGCAGCGCATGATGGCTGAATTGTTTGATGTTGATGTGCGTACAATAAATGAACATTTGCAAAATCTATTTATTGATGAGTTAGATAAAATTTCAACTATCCGGAATTTCCGGATAGTTCAAACAGAAGGCACACGACAAGTGGAGCGTAATGTAGATTTTTACAATCTCGATGCCATTATTTCAGTTGGATACCGTGTTAATTCGGTTCGGGCTACACAATTTCGTCAATGGGCAACACAAGTGCTTAAGCAATTTGCAATTCGTGGTTATGTAATTGATAAAAAACGATTGGAAAATGGCACTTTTCTGGGCGAAGATTACTTTGAACATTTGCTTTCAGAAATTAGAGAGATACGACTCAGCGAACGTCGGTTTTATCAAAAAGTAACAGATATTTATGCCACAAGTGTTGATTATAACATAAATGCACCTACTACCAGAGCATTTTTTGCAAAAGTTCAAAATAAGCTACATTTTGCAGTGCATGGGCATTCGGCTGCTGAATTAATTTTCACAAGAGCAAATGCTAAAAATGAAAATATGGGTTTGACTTCTTGGGAAAAGAGTCCGAATGGAAAAATTCAAAAAACAGATGTTGGTATTGCAAAAAATTATTTATTACAACCTGAGATAGAATCTTTAGGGCGAATAGTGAATGCCTATTTAGATTTGGCAGAGGACAGGGCAAAAAAAGCAATTCCAATGACAATGGAAGACTGGGCAAAACGTTTAGATAAGTTTTTGGATGCCGATGACAGAGAAATTCTAGTCGATACGGGTAAAATAACTGCTGAAATTGCAAAGGCTTTTGCAGAAACAGAATTTGAAAAATACCGCATCGTGCAAGACCAGCTTTTTGAATCGGATTTTGACAAACAAATTAAACTCCAACTGGGAGATTTACTTTCAGATTAATCAATAAACACAGATACAGCAAGAGCTTATCTTTTTATATTCTATTGATTCTGAATTTTATAAATTAAGATGAATGACTAATCAAAATAAGCCTGAATTAAAAAAGCAACTAAATGAAAGCCATGATATTTGCAGCGGGATTGGGTACGCGCCTTCGACCGCTCACCGATAATTTGCCGAAAGCCCTTATTCCGATTGCGGGAAAACCACTATTGGAACACATAATTTTGAAACTAAAATCAGCAGGATTCGATGAAATTATAGTTAATGTGCATCATTTTCCCCAACTGATTATTGATTTTCTGAAAAAGAACAACAATTTTGGAATTCGAATTGAAGTTTCTGACGAAAGCGACGAATTGCTCGATACCGGTGGCGGAATTCGTAAAGCTGCAGGGTTTTTCGACGATGGAGAACCATTTTTAGTTCACAATGTTGATATTCTATCCAATATTGATTTGACTGCTTTATATCAGAATCATTTGAAGAATCATTCAATAGCAACTTTGGTGGTCAGCCAGCGCGATACTTTCCGTTATTTATTGTTCAACCAAAACTTACAATTGTGTGGATGGATTAACGAAAAAACAGGCGAAACCAAACCTGCTGATATGCAGAAAATTTCAAGCTTTGAGAAATTGGCTTTTGCCGGTATTCAGGTTCTTTCACCTGATATATTTGATTTGATGCAAAAGCAGGAAATCGAATTTCCCATCATGGATTTTTATTTGTCTAACGCTTCCACTCAAAAAATCGACGGATATGTTCCTCAAAACTTCAAAATGATGGATGTAGGTAAACTGAATGTGTTGGATGAAGCCGAAAGTTTTGTTAAAATAAATGTATAAAATATTGATTGTAATAACATTATCAATATTAATTTGTAATAATTTTTTTTGATTCCTTCAAGTAAAGCGTTAAAAATGAACAGAAATCAAAAAATTCTAAAGAAAAATATTTGTTGGGAATTTACCGAAATATGTTTATACGTTAATGTAGGTGATAGGAACAGTAGGTTAGTGAGGATTAACTGAAATTCTTTTACGATATAATTATGACTTTTGATAGAAAATAAAGAATGACAAGAAAAATGACTAAATTTGCCCGAAAAAATAAGGAGTAAAAATGAAAGAAAAACTGACAATTGAAAAACTAACAGCTGAGGCAAAAGCGTTTTGTATTGCTGAATCAAAAATTAAAAATGTATATCTTTTTGGTGTTACTGACGGAAAGGCTGTTGGAACACATATAGAACATAAGTTTCAAGAACATTTAAACTCTAAATATGAAACAAAGATTGGTTCATCTGCTCTAGGTATTGACTTGCCGTCAGAAGACATTTTGACAGACATTAAAGTGACTTCAATGAAGCAACCCCAGTCTTCATGTCCTTTTAATGATGCTAAACAGAAAATTTTTGGACTCGGATATAACTTACTTGTTTTTGTTTATGATAAAATTGATGATCCAAAAACCAAAACAGCAACTCTTAATTTTGTTAGTTGTTCTTTTATTTCAAATGAGCGAACAGGCGATTACACTACCACTTACCGATTGCGTGAAATGGTTAAGGACAAAGCAAATTTTGAAGATATTGTAGCTTATTTGAATGATAAACATATTCCAGCCGATGAAATTACTTTGACTCAGTTAGCAGAACAGATATTGGAAACACCTCCAGAACAAGGCTATTTGACTATTTCAAATGCTTTACAATGGCGATTACAGTATCAAAGAGTGGTCACATTAGACAAAGAAGTTACTGGTATAAACAAAGTTATTGATAAAGTAACAAAGTAATGAAAATATTTGAAGCGAATATTTCTTATCAAGTCTCAGTTTTCTTAAAAGAAAAATTGATAAATGTAACATCTTTTGAATCAGCAAATCAAAAAATGTTTGATGTTTGCGGCATAAAATATTTTTTTGATAATAATGATGATTTTAAAAGTCTAATTCTGCTAATTACAAACACAAATAAGGATTTAGTAGCAGAACCTGACAGAGAAGAATATGGTGATTTTCAAACAAATGCAGATTTAGCAAATAAGGTAGCTAAGTATTTATCTACAAAAGGAATTTCGCCAAAACTTGTCATTGAACCGACATGTGGTAAAGGAAATTTCATAATTGCGTCATTAAATAACTTCAAAGAAATTCAAACAATTATTGGAATCGAAATTTACAAACCATACGTTTGGGAAACCAAATTTAATATTCTTGATTTTTTTCTTTTAAACTCAGACTCGAATAAACCTGAAATTAAAATAATCCATTCGAGCGTTTTTGATTTTGATTTTCAAGAAATATCAAAGCAATTTCAAAGTGAAGATTTATTAGTTATTGGCAATCCTCCTTGGGTAACTAACTCAAAATTAGGAAGTCTAAATTCTACAAATCAGCCAAAAAAAAACAACTTTAAAAATCAAAACGGATTAGATGCAATAACTGGAAAAGGAAATTTTGATATTGCTGAATATATTACAATTATGCTTCTTGATGCATTTCAAACACATAATGGTTTTTTATCGCTTTTAGTCAAAAACTCAGTTGTTAAGAATATTGTATTTGAACAAAAAATAAAAAAGTATCAAATTAAGGAAATTGAAAAATATTGTATTGACAGCAAAAAGGAATTTAACGTATCGGTTGAAGCATCTCTACTTTATTGTAAGTTAAATTCAAAACCAACTTTTGAGTGTAAAGAGTTTGATTTTTACAGCGTTGAGTCTAAATTGAAATTTGGATGGCTAAATTCTAAATTTGTTTCAAATATTGATAATTATTTGGAGACAAGTCAAGTTGACAATATTTGTCCATTCGTTTGGCGACAAGGAATAAAACATGATTGTACTGCAATTATGGAACTAGAAAGAGTAAACTCTCACTTTGTCAATAATTTATCTCAAGACATTAGAATTGAGGAAGATTTGGTTTTTGGTTTTTTAAAAAGCTCGGATTTAAAGAATATAGTGATTGAGAAAACACGAAAACATACAATTGTAACACAGAAAAAAGTAGGACAAGAAACAAATTACATAAAAGAACTTTATCCTCAAACTTATGAATATCTGAATAACAACTTGAATAGGTTTATGGATAGAAAATCGAGTATTTATAATGGGAAACCAAAATTTTCTATTTTTGGTATTGGCGACTACTCATTTAAACCCTATAAAGTTGCGATTTCCGGTTTATATAAAACATATCATTTTACACTTGTATTGCCACAAAATAAGAAACCTGTAATGTTGGACGACACTTGTTATTTTATTGGTTTTGAAAAGATTGAATATGCTGTATATTCAATCATTCTTTTAAACTCAAAAATAACTGAAGAGTTTTTACGGTCAATTACTTTTCCCGATGCGAAAAGAGTTTTTACAAAAGATTTGTTAATGCGTTTAGACTTACTTAAACTCGCCCAACTAATTACAAGACAAGAAATTGATGAACAAATAATCTTATTAAATAACAAATACACTTTGAATGTCGACTTTTCAAAATGGGCTGGTTTTCTTGACGAAATGAAACCAGAGAAAGACAAACAAATGACGATATTTGACTGATTCAAACCACAAAGCCATAATTCACGCCAGGGCCCTTTGTTGAAAAATAATTTCCACAGAAAATGACAATGCTCTTAATCTTGAAAGATGAAGAGCTTTGTTGTTTTATTTTTGGAATTTTTAAATCAAATCAGCGGTAAAAAGTATTTGTTCCATTTCCGTTTGTACACTTTGGGCTTCTTCTCTGGCTGCAATGGCAAAACTCTTGTCGGATGCAGCATAAATAATTTGACGTGAGGAGTTTACCAATAAACCACATGAATTATTTAATCCGTATTTAGCCACATCCTGCAAGCTTCCACCCTGTGCCCCTACTCCTGGAATTAACAGAAAATTTTCAGGAACAATGGCACGAACGTCTGTCAGCATTTCAGCTTTGGTAGCTCCAATCACATACATCATATTTTCATCTGTTCCCCATTTTATGGAAGTTTTAAGCACTTTTTGGAATAGAAATTCTCCTTCAACATCACGCATAAATTGAAAATCCAGCGCACCTTTGTTGGAAGTCAATGCCAACAAAATCACCCATTTTCCATCGTAAGTGAGGAATGGCGCAACAGAATCTTCGCCCATATAGGGTGCCACTGTTACCGAATCGAAATCCATATTGCCAAAAAAAGTTCGGGCATACATAGCCGAAGTATTACCAATATCACCACGTTTGGCATCGGCAATAATAAACTGGTCGGGATAGGTTTCGCGAATATAATCGACTGTGCGTTCCAGCAATTCCCAACCTTCGAGACCAATACTTTCGTAAAATGCCAAATTGGGTTTGTACGCCACACAAAGGTCAGCAGTTGCATCAATTATGGCTTTATTAAACGCAAAAATTGGATCTTCCGATTCGTCGAACAAATGTTCGGGAATTTTATTAACATCGGTATCCAATCCCACACAAAGAAATGATTTCTTGCGCTTTATATTTTCAAAAAGTTCTTGTTTGGTCATCAGTTTTTATACTATTTAATTATTATCTATAGGTTATCAGAATTTTCCACCCACCAAACTAAATTGATTGAGTTCCTCAATTTCCATCAATGTTTTTAATACGGATAAAGTTCTGGGTTAAATTGTCTGAGTTTGTAGCATCTAAATTCAGTTATTTCTTTGTTGATAAAGGCGGCTGCAAAGTACATCATGCATTCAGGTAAGTATTTGGCGTTCAATAATGCATCAGTTATTTTCTCATCCCCATAATACCTTCTACATTTCCTAATATCTTCCACATCTCCACGCTCAAAAACCCTTTCAATTACGAAATTAGACTTTTTGTCAATATCAAGCTTGTCGATATTAACGTCCCAAAATATACTTTTGTTAAATAGTGGTTTCATGTTGTTATTTACAATTTGTTTACTTATAATTAACGTTTAACATTTTAGTCAAAGATTTTTCATTTTTCCGAAATCTACAAATTGATCTCTAAATAACTAAATTACAATTCACTTTCTTTCAATCTTTCTGAATTTTCGGCCAGAATCAACTGATCAATAACTCCCTGAATATCACCACACATAAATGCGGATAGATTGTAAATTGTGAAGTTGATCCGATGGTCGGTGATTCGTCCCTGCGGGTAATTGTAAGTACGAATTTTAGCTGAACGGTCACCGGTCGAAACCATAGTTTTCCGTTTTGAGCCAATTTCGTCCATATATTTCTGATGTTCAATGGCATATAAACGCGACCGAAGTTCGTTCATTGCTTTCGCTTTGTTTTTATGTTGCGATTTTTCGTCCTGACATTGTACTGTTGTGCCAGTAGGAATATGCACCAATCGAATGGCTGAATAAGTTGTATTCACCGATTGTCCACCGGCTCCCGACGAACAAAAAGTATCCACACGCACATCTGATTCTTTGAGGTCGTAGTCGAATTCTTCCATTTCGGGAAGTACCGCCACAGTGGATGCTGAAGTATGAACCCGACCCTGAGTTTCGGTTTGTGGTACACGTTGAACACGATGAACGCCTGATTCGTATTTTAAAGTTCCATATACTTTTTCGCCCGAAACGGTAAAAATAACTTCTTTGAAACCACCTGAAGTTCCTTCGCTGATGTTGGTTATTTCAACTTTCCAACCTTTTGATTCGCAGTATTTGAGGTACATACGGAATAAATCGCCTGCAAAAATTGCTGCTTCATCACCACCTGTACCGCCACGAATTTCGACAATGGCATTTTTGTTATCTTCGGGGTCAGTAGGAATCAACAACATTTTTATATTTTCTTCCATTACCGGAATTTGAGGCTCTAATTGGTCAACTTCGGCTTTTGCCATTTCACGCATGTCGAGGTCATTTTCAGTGTCCAAAATTTCTTTTGCTTCAGCCAAATGTGTTAAAGCAGTTCTGTAATAATGTTGCGCTTCCATGATGCGTTCCAACTCGCGGTATTCTTTGTTGAGTTTCACATACCGTTTCATGTCCCCTATCACTGACGGATCGGTTATCAGGGTCGAAATCTCTTCGAACTTATGCTGTAATCCGTCTAATTTTTCTAATAATGTTTTTTCAGCCATTGTTTTTGGTAACCCTAATCACTCTTTAAAAAGATAAATTGTGGAGTATTTTATACAAGCGTTGTTCATCTTAAACGATTGCTTTGTTAAGCTATTAGTTTGAATTAGTATTGATAAGTCTTATTAACTTCTAAAAAAGTTATAGACATATTTTCCTTCTTTTCTGCTTCGTCTCTCAAATTGTAAATCAACCTTTTAAGTCGCCATTCCATGATTTTCCTAAACCGTCTTTGTGTAATAAAAATATCAAAAAACCATCCGAACCTGATATGTGTTTCGAGTGTGTACCAACCACCCTTAGCATTTCTGGGATTATTTGTTAATGTTGCAAACATTTTTTTAATGAAACCATCAGAATATTGTAAATCGATTGAGACTGTATTTTTCCCTTTTGATGTATTTTTATGATAATGTTTACTATCTACAATAATATTTGGAAAAGTGATAATTCCGGGAACAATGACATCGCCTATTCCTCTTAAAATACCGGTTTCCTTATTAAATGAAGTTGATTTGAAGTAAAATATCATCAAATCATTTCTTTCTTTCCGTAAATTTAAACCTTTCAATGCCCAACCCATTAGTTCATTTAAATTGTAACACATCTGATAATCAAAATCATTGGCAACTAAATTGCAAATACTATCTGAAGCTTTTACCCAAACCTGACAATAAGTAATAAATTCACCATTATGATACACAGTTGAAATTGAATCGGTAGGCGAAGCGAAAATTGATAAGATTAACGAATCAAAAAACAATAATAAAATCAATTTTTTTTTCATTTTAAATAGGAATAACCACTTGATTATCAGCAATAATTTATCAATAATACTTAATTTTTTGCTTTTTGTCTATTTTCGCTTTCAAGATGCATATTGTCTGTAAATTTTCGGACTCTCCATTCTACAATACTTTTATATCGTTTTCGGGTAATAAATAAATTAAAAAACCAACCAAATTTAATTTTCACATTAGTAATGAATATTTGCTCATTATTTTTCTGAGGAATTACAGTGAATACACAAAACGCCTTATCTAATAAAAATGAAGAATACTGAATTTCGGCTGTAACCTTAGAAATACCATTGTTCATTCTTGTTTTTCCAACTTTGGCATCAACCCTAACATTCTTGAAAGTTGTAACATTTTGAATTACTATGTCGAAAAGTCCATGAGTAATTCCTGTTTTTTCATCATTTGTTGATGATTTATGAATTATAATCACTTCATTACCTTTTTCTTGTAATCCCAATTCCTTCAATGCCCAATTAAAAAGATGACTTGGATTATGATGAAAGTCGAAGACTAAATTATCCGTAACTTCCGAAACAACAATACCTGAAGCATTTACTCTTTGCTGGCATTCTGTTGTGAATTCGCCATTTTTATAAACTGTCCAAATTGAATCGGTTGGTAAAGCCTTTAATGGCAAAACTAACGAAAAAAAGAATAAAAAAAGAATAATGTGTTGTTTCATTTTTAAAAATATACATGTGCAAAAATGCAATTTATTTCTATTTGTTGTTTTCAACCCAAATTCTTGCATTAACAAATGCTTCCATCCATGGTGTAATTTGGTCTTTTGCTATGCGATCGGCTGGGTAATTCGCCCATTGCCAAGGAAATATAGAACGTTCTAAATGAGGCATCATTGCCAAGTGGCGACCATCGGAAGAGCAAATACCAGCCACTCCAAAATCCGAACCATTTGGATTTGCTGGGTAAGCAACATAAGAGTATTTTGCAATTATATGATAATCATTTTCAACATGTGGTAAATGGAATTTTCCTTCTCCGTGAGCCAACCAAACGCCTAATTTACTGCCAACCAATGAACTAAACATCACTGAATGATTTTCAGGAATAGTTAAACCAACAAAACCGGATTCAAATTTACGTGAATCGTTGTGCAACATACGTGGCTGTACATCATGTTCCGGATTTACCAAGCCTAATTCCACCATTAATTGGCATCCATTACATATTCCCAAACTTAATGTGTCGGAGCGCTTGTAAAAATTATCCAATGACAATTTTGCTTTTTTGTTGAACAAGAATCCACCTGCCCAACCTTTTGCAGAGCCCAAAACGTCGGAATTGGAGAATCCGCCGCAGAAAACTATCATATTCACATCTTCGAGGGTTTCACGTCCAGTTGCCAAATCTGTCATGTGTACATCTTTTACATCAAACCCTGCTAGATACAATGAATAAGCCATTTCGCGTTCACCATTTGTTCCTTTTTCACGAATAATGGCAGCAGCGATGCCACTTGGCTTGCGGTGTTGCGACAAGTTGAACTGTAAGTATTTACCGGTAAATGATTTGTTGAAATTGAATTCCAATGGTTGATTTTTATAATTATTGAAACGCACAGAAGCACATACATCACCGCTTTGTTTCCTGTCGAGTAAATACGATGAGTGGAACCATACGTCGCGCAATTCGTTGATGGAGAATGAATAGAAAGCTGCTTTCTTTTTTATTTCCAATCGTCTCTCAGCTATCGGTGTGGCAATTAGTGCAAAACCAACACCATTATTTTCCAGTATTTTTTCTACTGCATTTTTATCTTTTACCTGAATTAAAACTCCCGGATTTTCAGAAAAAAGAATATTCACTATCGATGTTTCGACAATATCATCCAATTTTACACTTAATCCACCGCTTGCATTGGCAAAAGTCATTTCTAATAAAGCTGTAATAATCCCACCTTCCGAAATGTCGTGTCCGGCAAGAATCATGTTTTTACCAATCATTGTCTGAATACTGTCAAAAGCAGCTTTGAAATATTCTGAATCCTGAACTGTTGGCACTTCTTCACCCAATTTGTTGAGTGTTTGTCCCAACACCGAGCCACCAAGTTTATGCGAGTCGAAAGAAAAGTCGATATAATAAATCGCTGTTTTTGGGTCATTTACAATAACCGGTGTAACAACTTTCTGAACATCCGACACTTCGGCACCAGCCGAAATAATCACAGTTCCGGGCGAGAAAACCTTTTCATCGCCATATTTTTGTGTCATAGAAAGACTATCTTTTCCAGTTGGAATATTTATTCCCAATGAACAGACAAAATCGCTACAAGCTTCTACGGCTTTGTAAAGTCGGGCATCTTCGCCCTGATTTTTACATGGCCACATCCAATTGGCACTTAACGAAACACTGTCCAAACCATCGGCTAATGGTGCCCAAACAATATTGGTTAAAGCTTCGGCAATTGCCAATACCGAACCAGCTTCGGGATTTACCATAGCTGCTAACGGTGCATGACCAATAGAAGTGGCAATACCTGATTTTCCACGATAATCCATGGCTACTACACCAAGATCGTTCAATGGTAATTGAATTTCACCGGCACATTGTTGAAGTGCCACTTTTCCGGTAATTGAGCGGTCCACTTTATTTGTCAACCAATCTTTACAAGCAACTGATTCTACTTGCAGCACATTTTGTATATATTCCAGCAATTTATCTTCATTTACTTCCACCGCAGCATAATGTTCCACCACAGTATTATCCGTAATGACAGTACGTGGTGGTTTTCCAATCATATAAGCCAGTGGCAAGTCAATAGGAGCCCCCCAACCCCCTGAAAGGGGAGATTGTTTACCTAATTCAATTTTAATTGAATTTAGAACATTGTCAATATCAACAATTACTTCTTCGTTTGTAAATCGAATAACTTTAAAACCATATTCCTGAAATAGTTGAGTACGTAGTTCATCATATTCAATTGTTTCAGGTTCAATATGGTATTTACTATCAACTTCAATTACCAAACTTTTTTGCAAACATATAAAATCTGCTATACAATCACCAATAATATGTTGTCTTTTAAATTTATAACCATCAATATGTTTAGCTTTTAGTTGTTCCCATAGAATTTCTTGAGCCTGAGTTGGATTATATCTATGTTTATTAGCCAATTCTTTTAATCGAGCGTACATTGATGGATAATCCGTTTGTAATAACTTTTTTTGTTCCCCCTTCAGGGGGTTAGGAGGCATAACAAATGTAAGTCTCATATCGTTTGTAGTTTCGCCCACCACATACATTGGGGCGCGTTCTCGTTCGGCAATGCGACGCACTGTTTCTAAGTCTTTTTGTTTGATAATCATTCCCATACGTTCCTGACTTTCGTTGCCAATAATTTCTTTTGCACTCAAAGTCGGGTCACCAAGGGGAAGTTTTGATATATCAATTATCCCACCTGTACTTTCTACCAATTCCGAAAGGCAATTCAAATGACCTCCCGCACCATGATCGTGCATCGAAACAATGGGATTTTCTGCTGATTCAGCCAAGGTTCGGATTACATTTGCCACCCGTTTTTGCATTTCCGGATTCGCACGTTGAACAGCATTCAATTCAATTGCATTGTTATATTCGCCGGTCTCGACTGATGATACAGCACCACCACCCATACCAATTCGGTAATTATCACCACCCATTACAACTACCTTTTCGCCAGCAAACGGTACGCCTTTAAGTGCATCACGCAGAGTTCCGAAACCAACTCCGCCAGCCAACATAATTACTTTATCGTAACCAAATTTTTTTCCATTTTCTTCGTGCTCAAAAGTCAATAATGAACCACAAATAAGTGGCTGACCGAATTTATTTCCAAAATCGGAAGCTCCGTTTGATGCTTTGATTAGAATTTGTTCTGGAGTTTGATATAACCATTTACGTGGAGTTGTGGCATTTTCCCAGGACTTTTCCATTCCCCCTCCTTGTGAGGGGGTTAGGGGGAGGTTCCGTGGATAACTAGTCATATAAACTGCAGTTCCAGCCATAGGTAAACTGGCTTTTCCACCGGCTAAACGGTCACGAATTTCGCCACCACTACCAGTTGCAGCTCCGTTGAAAGGTTCAACAGTTGTCGGAAAATTATGTGTTTCGGCTTTTAGAGAAAGGACTGATTCTATTTCTCTTATTTCAAAAAAATCAGGTTTGTCACCACTTGCAGGTGCAAATTGTTCAATTTTTGGTCCGGCTTTAAATGATACATTGTCTTTGTAAGCCGATACCAAACGGTTTGGATTTTCTTCGGAAGTTTTACGAATCAATTTAAACAAAGTCATTTCTTTTTCTTCGCCATCAATAATAAATTGACCGTTAAATATCTTATGCCGGCAATGTTCTGAATTTACTTGCGAAAACCCAAACACCTCGCTATCAGTCAATTTTCTGCCAATTTTTTCGCTTACTTCTTTTAAATAATTAATTTCTTCAGCATTTAGTGCCAAACCTTCTTGCGCATTATACAACGAAATGTCATCGATTGAAATGATTGGTTCAGGTTTTTTATTCACCGTAAAAACTTCCTGATTAATACCTGTGTAAATTCGCTGCAACATAGGATCATACTCCAAACCGCCTTTGACCGAAGGTGTAGAAGACATTGCCACAAATTCCTCGATACGAATAATGCCGCCGATGCCCATGTTTTGTGTAATTTCAACGGCATTTGTACTCCATGGAGTAATCATTTCGTGGCGTGGACCCACAAAATTGCCTTCCACAATCTCCACATTGAGTAGTGTAGCTTCACCAAAAAGCCATTCTAATTTTAAAATTTCATCCGCTGTAAGTGGTTGCACTGATTGCACAGCATACAAATGTTGGGCTTGGGTTCGGAAAAATTGAATCATATTATTTCTGTAGTTATTGTCGTTTATAAAAAAGTGTAAATATCAGATTATAAAGCAACTGAATACTATTGTTGAACATTTTAATTTTGTATGCAAAGATAGTCATTTAATGTGATTATTTAAATATGAAAACATCTTAATTGGATGTTTGATGAAAATTTTGAAACAAGCCGATTATTAAGGAAATTGCTCCTTTTTACAAGGTATACTCTCTTGCGGTGGATTAATTTAATAATAAAAATATGTCATAATTTAATGAGAGATTGTATAATCTTAACACGTCAACTAACATGTTGGAAAATGCATGGAACTTGCAGAAAAACCAATTTACACAAGTGAACTTTACTTGATTATCAAAAAATTTGCATTTTAAATTGTTAATGTGTAATTGTTCGTATAAATACCTTCAATCGGTAGTTCCAACGTTTTCTTATATTCAAAAATGAAGAATTTTAATGCCATTAATTTTAAAATTCTTCTATATTCAAATTCTGAAATAAAAAGTGTGTTTTTGAATGGCTATTCAACCAATTACTGTTACTTGTTTCAACATCTTTTGTTAATTCAATCTATGAATTATGTAACTTATATTTTAAATTATGTAACGCATTTGTATTCAAAAGACCTCACCTTTGCACAGTGATAATTAATACATCAATTAAAACACAAATTAAAATGAAAGTATTGAAATTAATTTTTTTAGGAATGATGTTGACACTAGCCTGTTCATTACAGGGTCAATTATCAGTTAGATTGAATATTGGTTCGCCACCTGCTTGGGGTCCGGCTGGTTATGGTGATGTACGCTATTATTATTTGCCCGATGTAGAAGCATATTATGATGTTCAGACGTCAATGTTTATATACATTTTAGGAAATCGTTGGATTCGACGATCGTATTAACCTGCTCGTTACAGGGATTATGATTTATACAATGGATACAAGGTAGTTATGCACGATTATCGTGGTACAACACTTTATCATAATTTCAGGGATTATAGAGTAATATATCACAAAGGATACAGGGGTAATACACAAAGAAATATCGGTGAAAGACCTGTAAGTAGAAATTCACATCTAAATGCAATCCTCAAAGCCATATTGTTAACAGACAGGTTCCGATTATAAAACGGAATGACATTAAACGAAATAATCAAAAAAACAAGAAAATAATAACAATCGCAAAGTCGATCGCAATTACGACAAAACAAGAAAATAATTATTAAATAAATTAAAAACGAAAAAAATGAAAACAACAATTTTATCAATTGCAATTCTTTTAATACTTTCATTCACAAATGTTTCGGCACAACATGAAATATATTTTGAAGGTCATGGTAATACTCTAAACCTGGGTTTAGGAATTGGAGGATATTCAAGTTATTACGATAATGTAGGTTACACTTTACCTGTATTAAATGTAAACTACGAATTTGGTCTTGCTAAGAATTTTACTCTGGCTCCATTTATTACTTTCTATTCGTATGCCGACAATAACTATCGCACGTATGTTACACCTATTGGTGGAAAAGGTACATTTTATTTAGACGATATTCTACACGCTGGTTCGCATTGGGATTTTTATGCTGCTGGTTCTCTTGGATTTGCAGTTGTTAGTACAAGATGGGATTCAAATTATAATGGCGACAGAACGTATTTTCAGTCAACAGATCCTTTGTATCTCGATTTTCACATAGGAACAGAGTATCGCATATCACGCAACCTTGGAATTTTCCTTGATTTATCAACAGGGATTTCGACCATCGGAATTGCTTTACATTAAAAATACTATGGGTCGAAAATAAATAAATTAATCGATGCTTTTAAAAATCTGACTTCAGAAAACAGAAAGCAATTATATTCAATTATATAAAAAAAAATGAAAAAAACTATTTTTTCAGTATTTGCCTTAATATTAATGGCAAATACTATGACAGCTCAAGACGGCAGTATTAATTCAAGTGATAAAATTCATATTGGATTAAAAGCAGGTATAAATTATGCAAATATTTACGATTCAGAGGGTGAGAAGTATACTGCTGATGGAAAAGTAGGTTTGGCAGCAGGTGGATTTGTTAGTATTCCATTAGGCGAATTATTTGGAATTCAACCGGAAATAATGTTTTCGCAAAAAGGGTTTCAGGCTTCTAGTAATATTTTAGGTAGTAATGTAACACTTACACGTACCACAAATTATATTGATTTGCCAATATTTCTATCCATCAAACCAAGCGAGATGTTTACAATTCTTGTTGGACCACAATATTCATATTTAATAAAACAAAAGGATGTTTTTACAAATCCAATAATAGATGTAGATGTGAATCAAGACTTTGATACTGATAATATTCGAAAAAATACATTATGCTTGGTAGGTGGTGTAGATTTTAATCTTAGCAATTTTGTGCTCGGAGCAAGAGTAGGTTTGGATATGTTCAACAATAATGGAGATGGAACATCAACTACTCCCCGTTACAAAAACGTTTGGGCTCAAGCCACAGTAGGTTTTAGATTATAGTCAGTTCCAAAACAAACTTAAAAAAACATTAAGGAGAAATTTGACAAAATTGTGCAGAAAAAAATCAAAGGAAAAGCGTGCCAAAAAGCCCTGAAATGTCAGGATAAAAGCCAAGTAAGCATGGTTAAATAATCATTAAAGTCGGGTGCAACTTAAGAAACTGACTCAGATTATCTACCCTTTCCCAAAATCAATTGATAACAGGGAAAGGGTAGTTTTTTTACATGAGAATTGCCTGAATTTTTAGCTGCTAAACAAACTAATAAAAGAAAACAACACACGAAAATTCTGTGAAGAATAACTCAAACCCAAAAGAAAAAAAATCGTTTTGGCATTTGATTCTAAAACATTCAACCGCAAGTGTGTTAATAATTTCACTATTAGCTCTTTGTACGATATATATCTGGAAAGAATTTGAAAATAAAAGACAAAATACAGTGATAATAAAAGCAGCTACCTTACAAATAGAAAATAATCAACAGGAGTTGCTAAAAGTTATTGCAAAACCACTTGTTTGGGATATTCGCTCAGAAATGCTTCGTGGAAATCTGGAACAAGCTGATTTACTGATTTCTGATTTGGTTAAAGAAAAAAAGCTTCATTTACATCCACCTTATTGCACTGAATGGAACCGTAATTTAATCGACCGATAAAAGTCTCGAAAAATAAAATATATAATAAGATTATAACTCAATTGATGGTAGTAGATTCACCTTCATTCATCGTTTTAGCCGACAAAATAATTGTAGTAGCTGCTCCCGTTATGGGAGTTGACAAACGTTTGGCAAAGATGGTTTTGGGTTACAAAACTGAGGAAATTAAACTCGAGTAAGTAATATATATTTCAACAAAAATGACCAACCATTTTAAAAGGGGTGAAATCCGAAAAACCTTATGAGTAGGAACATTAATAAAAACTACAAAAAAATGAAAACTTTAAAAACGCTCACAATTTTAGTACTTGTATTGATTGTTTCGTCGTGTGCTAATACCTCAAAATTTCCTGTTTCGGTTGTAACTCCAGCGGCTGATATTGTAGCCACCATGAAACATGACAAAAATGGTAACTATAAAATTACCATTACTGCAAAAAATCTGGCAGCAATTGAAAGGCTGAATCCACCAAAAAACGCTTATGTGGTATGGATTGTAACTGAAAAAGACGGAATTCGGAATATTGGAAAATTAATAAACAAAAATGTTCAAACTACCGGACTTGAAACTTTAACTCCATTTAAGTTCAAAGAAGTGTTTATTACTGCAGAAGATCAGGCGGATACAACCTATCCAACCGGACTCGAAATATCACGCACCAAATTCAAATAATGAGTGATTGCTGATAATATTTTATGTGAATTATATAACTCATATTTAGAATTGTGTAAAACATATTAGTTGTACTGGTATTATCTTTTCATTAATAAATAACCAAGTATTTACTAGTGTAATGTTAATTTGAAAATCCCACTATGTGGGATGTCCGCTTTGCTTCCATGTGCTGTTGTGTCCAGATTGTTATCGGGATAAAATGCTAAGCAGCAATACTATATTGTTTGAATCAAAACGTCATATTCGGCTTAACATAGCACTAGTATTCACTCAATTATCAACATTTTTCATATCTCATTTAAAAAATTGTTCAATTAGTTAAAGAATTAAATTATCAAGTAATTATTGCGGAAATTGACAAAAAAATATTATCTTTGCAACACTGTTTCATTTGTATCATAGTAACAACAAAAAGATATGACAGCTTTAGAAATATTAAAGCAGCACGAAATAAAAAAAACGCCTGCCAGAATGGCCATGATTAACGTATTGCTAGACAACAAATATCCTATGTCGGAAATGGATATAAAAGAGCGAATGGCGTATCTTTACGATAGAGTAACATTCTATCGCAATGTTCAAACTTTGGCTTCTGCGGGCATTATACATAAAATTGTAGCAGATAATACCACAGTTTGTTATGCACTAAATATTTGCGATCACGCCCATAATCATACAGCCGAATATGCGCATTTTTTTTGCGAAGCCTGTCATGCAGTAATTTGCATGAATCAAATAAAAATCCCACCTTACAAACTACCCAATGGCTATAAATTTGTCGATTGTGATATAATTATCAAAGGAACTTGTGAAAAATGCAATTTGTAAAAAATGTACAAAATAATATCTTTATATTGTCTTTTTTCCCTGATTTTCAATTTACTGTCGGCTCAAAGTTATGGGCGATTGACTGGCACCGTTATGGATGAATTTAATCATCCACTTGTTGGAGCATCTGTAATTTTGGACGGTGGAAAAAAAGGAACGTCTACCAAACGAAAAGGAGTTTTTCATTTTTCCAATTTACCACAAGGAAAATATGTTGTGAATGTTTCCTTTTTGGGCTACAAAACCTATATGGACACATTAATTATTGATACCAATAAAAATATATATATAAAATTATCTCCCCTTTCCAACTTACTGAATGAGGTAGAAGTTGGTCAACAATTGATAATGAGCCGCAAAAAAGAAAATTCTTTGTCAGTAGCAATGGTAAATCAAGCATTTCTGACAGAAAACAGGGCGGGAAGTCTAATGCAAACTTTGAGCCGATTGCCTGGTGTAAGTTCCATGGATATTGGCTCCGCACAATCCAAACCAGTGATTCGAGGGCTTGGTTTCAATCGCGTGGTTGTAACCGAAAATGGTGTGAAACACGAAGCGCAGGAATGGGGTGCCGATCACGGACTAGAAATTGACCAGTTTACCATAGAGCGGGTAGAAGTTATCAAAGGTCCGGCATCGTTGATGTACGGTGCCAATGCCATAGGGGGCGTTATTGACCTAAAACAAATAGCAACTCCTGTAAAAAATTCGCAAGGAGGAACTATTTTACTCACCACACAAACCAACAGTAATTTGTATGGAATGTCGGCAAAGTATTTTAATCGCAAAGATAAAATTTATTTCAAAATGCATCTCTCACTGAGCGAATATGCTGATTATAAAGTACCTACAGACAGTATTGAATATATGTCGTATTTTTTTAAACTCCAAAATAATAAACTGCGAAATACAGCGGGAAAAGAACAAAGTGCTGGCGTGACGTTGGGATATTTGAACAATGGTTTTTCGAGTCATTTGAGCGTTTCGGATGTGTTTTCGAAAAGTGGTTTTTTTGCTAATGCACATGGACTGGAAATCCGCAATTCGAGTATAGATTATGACTCTTCGATGCGCGACATTGACCTGCCATCGCAACAAGTAAATCATTTAAAAGTGCTTAGCAACACTTTATGGATGATAAAAGACTATAAACTAAACATAGATTTTGCATTCCAGAATAACTACCGACAGGAATTTTCGGAAGCGGTGTCGCATGGATATATGCCAACACCCGCCGACTCGCTGGAACGACTTTATAACAAAAATACCTGGACGGGAAATGTGCGTTTCGAATTTCCAAAACATGGAAAACATAATTTTACCTCCGGCTTAAACAATGAATTACAGCAAAACAAAATTGATGGTTGGGGATTTATTTTACCTGCTTATCAGAGCTTTACGAGCGGAATATATGTGCACGACAAAATCTACTTGTCCGACAAATGGATGCTAAATGCTGGACTTCGCTATGTTATTGGAATGCTAAACACCGATGCTTATCAAGACTGGTATGCCACACCGCAAACTAACGGCAGCAATTTGTACTTGCAACGCTCTGTTCCGCTCAGCCGCACTTTTGGAAGTCTGAGCTGGGGAGTGGGTGCCACTTATGTAAATCAACTATTTTCGGCCAAAATAAATGCTGGTAAAAGTTTCAGAATGCCAACAGCAAAAGAGCTGGCATCGAACGGAATAAACTACCACATGTACCGCTACGAAAAAGGCGAAACAGCACTTCATGCCGAACAATCGTACCAATTGGATACGGAGCTGAGCTGGAAATGGAAAAAACTTACCATCGAAATTTCTCCATTTGTAAATTATTTTCCCAACTACATTTACCTAAATCCCACTTCGGACTATTACGAAGCGCAACAGGTTTATTATCACAGCGAAAGTAAAGTGTTTAGAACTGGAGGAGAATGCAGCATTGCGTATCAATTTACAAAACAATTTCAAATGGCTATTGATGCCGAATATGTTTATTCTATTCAACTATCGGGACAGAAAAAAGGCTACACTTTGCCATTTTCACCACCTTTGGCCACGGTTATTAGCGCAAAATATTCACCCAACATCAAGGGTGTTTTTGAACATACAAACATTGGCATAGACTTAAAACTGGTGGCTGCTCAAAACAGCATTATTCCTCCCGAAAAGAAAACACCTGGTTACGTACTCGTAAACTTAACAGCAGGAACAGGAATAAAGGTTGGAAAACAAGTAATTCAACTAAACGCACAGGCACATAATATCTTAAATACCAAATACTTTGACCATAGCAGTTTTTATCGTTTATTAGAAGTGCCCGGACAAGGACGAAATTTTGTATTGAACTTACAATTTGCATTTTAAAAAATACAGTGAATTTACATCGAAAATATATTGGTTTTATAACTGCCATCTGGTTAATATCTGTGGTAGGGCTCGATGTGATTATTCCGTTGCATTTTTTTGTAAAGGAACACAAAACTACATCTTGCAATGCGGATGATAAGGATTGTTGTTCTGATCAAAAAAGTGTGGATTGCGATATTTGTGCTTTCGATTTATTTATTGGTTATCCGCAGTCCTTCAATTTTGCTATAAAACGCACAGACATTCTTCTTTATATTATTGAAAAAATATCAATTGAAATAATAATTTTCAAAACGCCTTTATACAGTCAGCTAAGGGCACCTCCTGCTATAAGCAATTTATTTTAAAAATTAGACTTTATTTCGATTAATATTATATATCGCTGTTATTCAGCGTGATTCT
>JACDZH010000020.1 GCA_013426815.1 Paludibacter sp. | reverse complement strand
ACCTCTATAATATTGTCAAAATTTTATAGGGTGTCCCAATGCGGAAAACAGGAGATATTAAAACAGATAGAATTTTAAATTCTATCTGTTTTTTGTTATCATATATTTGTTTGTCAAGCTTTTACAAACCACTTTCGTTTAAACCAGAAAGCCACATTAACCAATGCAATCATTACCGGGACTTCCACCAACGGACCAATAACTGCAGCAAAGGCTTCACCGGAATTTATTCCGAAAACGGCAATGGCAACGGCAATGGCTAATTCAAAATTATTGCTGGCAGCAGTAAATGATAAGGTTGTTGATTGCTCGTAAGTTGCACCTGCTTTTTTGCTCATAAAAAAAGAACTAACAAACATTATGACAAAATAAATAAGCAAAGGAACTGCTATCAACACCACATCCATTGGTATTTTTACAATATATTCACCTTTGAGTGAGAACATAACCACAATGGTAAAGAGCAAGGCAATTAGCGTTAACGGTGATATTTTTGGTATAAACTGAGTGTGATACCATTCCTTGCTTTTCACCCGTATTAGAATAAAACGAGTTAAAAAACCAGCAATAAAAGGAATTCCCAGGTAAATAAATACACTCTCAGCAATTTGACCTATGGTAATTTTTGAAACTGCATCACTGGTTGGAATGCCAAACCAAGCCGGAGCAATGGCTATAAAAAACCAGGCATAAACCGAGAAAAAAAGTACCTGAAAAATACTATTGAAAGCTACTAGCCCTGCTGCATATTGTGTGTCGCCTTTTGCCAAATCGTTCCACACAATCACCATGGCAATACAACGTGCCAGTCCAATCATAATAATTCCATAAACATAAGGTAAATTAGAATTATTCTCTCCCGGAAAAAATTTGAAAAGAAGTATAGCAAGCGAAAACATCAATACAGGACCGATAATCCAGTTTTGAACCAGCGACAATCCAAGAATTTTGGCATTACGAAATACTTCGCCCAACTCTTCGTACTTTACTTTTGCCAAAGGCGGATACATCATTACAATTAATCCAATGGCTATTGGGAGATTAGTAGTACCTGATGACATACTGTTCCAAAACACAGCAACAGAAGGAAACATCCAGCCTGAGAATACACCAATAAACATTGCCAGGAATATCCAAAGTGTAAGAAATCGATCTAAAAACTTGAGTCTTGTTTTCATTGAGTAAAGGTGAATCGGAGTGCGACTAAAAGTCGCACCCCGAATAATTATTCTAATTCTTTTATCATACAAACGGCGGTAGAAGGACAAATTGAAACAAATTCGGTGGAACTTTTAATACTTTCTGGAACTGCAGTACGATCGATATGCGTCCAGTTTATCTTTGGAAAGAATCCTGATGCAGTAGTAGTAAGTAAATAGAGATTTTTCAGTTTGTTTTTCTTAGCCCATGTTTCTGCTTCTACCACCAACCTTTTTCCGATACCTTGTCCCCGAAAATCGTTATTTACTGCCAGTGAGCGAAGTAAACCCGAGTAGTCATAAGTCTCCACTCCCACACAACCTATAACTTTATCTTTGACTATTGCAACAATAAATGTTCGCTCTCTGGTATCAAGGTCACTAACAGGCAGATTATTTGTCGAAGGTAGTTCAATGATTGCACTTTTTTCGTTTTCTGTGGCAATTGAATAATCAATACTACCAATATTGCTTTTCGTCTCATCAACAATATGAATGTAATCCGAATTGTCGATACCGGTAGAATTACCACTACACGAATATTGCACCTTCACCAAGCTATTCTTAGCAAGTTCAGTATATTGCTCGAGTTGCGATTTGTTTGAATTTTCTGAAATCATACTTTTGGTTTTATTTGCTTTATATAAAACTGATAGAAACCTTCTTTTATTTCGTCACGAACACGAATAAATTCGCTCCATATATATTCTTCATTACCTTGGGCATGGCTTGGGTCGTCATAACCCATGTGTAAACGGTGTTTTACCTTTCCAAAAAAAGCAGGACATGCTTCATTTGCACCTCCACAAACTGTGATTACATAATCCCATTCATCTTTGAGGTATTTTTCAACGGAATCGGAAGTATGCTGACTAATATCTATACCGGCATCTTTCATGGCGGCTACAGCTTTTTGATTGAGTTTGCCTGAGGCTTGTGTGCCGGCAGAACAAACGGTCAACGTTGAGTCTAAAGATTGTAAAAAGCCGTGTGCCATTTGGCTGCGGCAAGAGTTTCCGGTACAAAGAATTAAAACTTTCATAAAATGTTGATTTTATTATTTGAAAATAAGATAATTAACAATGGGTTTCACAGCTAATTTTGGACGATTTAATTTCGCTGAAAAACTGATCGAATTTATCCAGGTACTCGTTAATTGAAGAACTACACAAACAATAATTGATTTTCAATCCATTAATTTCTCCATTAATCAATCCCATATCCCGTAATTCTTTTAAATGTTGTGAAACAGTAGTGCGGCTTAGAGGCAGTTTAACGGAAATATCACCCGAAATGCAGGTTTTTGTTTCCGCCAGATACTTCAAGATAGCCAATCGGGCAGGATGTGAAATTACTTTTGCAAATAATGCTAACTCTTGTAACTCTAAATCAAATACTTCCGGTTTTATCATAATGTATATGTTTAATGTCGCAAACATACGTCATTATCTTGGATTGACAAAACAATTTATATTAAATTTTTATTACAAAAATATTAATGTTTATATCAATAGATAAAAAACAAAAACCGGAAGTTATCAATTATAACTTCCGGTTCAATAATTTAAGTGAGATTTATCAGGTTTTACTTCTTATTTTATCAAGTAATAAATTTAGTTGTTTCACTTCATCTTCGGTAAGATTTCCCAATAATGTATCAATTTTTTTTTCACACTCCAACATACTGCTTAATAACGCTAGACCTTTGTCAGTTATTTCAATCGATTTTTGACGACGGTCATTCTCATTTTCTTGTCGTGTAACCATTTTATTTACAAATAAACGGTCTACAATCCGACTCACATCAGAGTCTTTGTCGAGCATTCGCTCTTTTATAAAACCAATAGTAATGGATGATTCGGAACGAAAACCACGCAAAATACGTAACACATTATATTGCTGCTCAGTAATATGGTGTTTTTTTAGTTCCTGGAAAAAATCATATCCCAACTGTTTTGTTGTGTAAGTCAGATTAATTAATCCTTTGTGATATTCATTCCTAAAACGTCCTTTAATTTCGTCTTCAATCTGCATGTTTATTTCAATTTATATAGTTCAGGATTGCGAATAAATGCAACAATCCAAACTAAGATTAACACAACACTTGGCATAACAATACTCAGACCATTAGTCATGTGAAGAATGATAGCACCGCCCATATAGGCACTTAAAAGCAAAGCTCCATATTTATTCGTTTTTGGAAATAAGAACAACAATGCTGATCCAATCTCACCCAAGGCGATTATAACTCTCCAATCGGCTAATTTCATTTGTGCCATTTGTTCCGGATGAAGAAATAATTTACCACTTGCACTAAATAAATAAAGTGCGGTTAACTTACCGGCTATAACCCAACCAATAATTTTACTTGTTTTTGAAATTTCTGTACTCATAATCTTGTTTTTTTAAACTAATATACTGTTTGTAATTGAATATTAGCTGATTAATAATTGATTTATAATTTAAAGTTTATTATGCGAACCATCGCAAAATGCAACATTAGCCGAGTGTTTACAACCACACCAGGCCACTTTTTTAGTTTCGGTAATATCAATTTTTGTAGGTGCAAACGATGTTCCTTTGTGTGATCCATCACAGAATAGTTGATTACTACTCTTACCACAAGCACACCAATTGTAAGTGCCTGCTTCCATGTCTATAACATAAGGACTTTTTTTTGCAATTTCCGGCTTTTCCATTTTTTTAAATTTTTGCATGTAACGATACAAGTGGTGAATAATTTAGTTAATTTATTTTTTGAATTAATTTCGGCACAAAGATATGTTATAACATTATATATTACAACATATCTTGTACTAAAAAAACTTAACATCTTTCTAATTAATTGATATAATGTTTTTTATAAACTTCAAATAAAATATGAATCGACTGTATTTAGCCAGTGCTTACAGATTTCAGTCTTAATATTTATACATACTTTGTCAAGTGATTCAAATAAAAAATATTTAGTTTAACTTTGTAACGCTTATGAAATTCAAATCCCTAAAAAGAACTTTTTGAAAATTTTTGATTAATTTCATAAAAAAATAATTTCCGATGTTATATTTCTTTTCATTCAATCGTCATAGTAATAAATGAGCCAAGAACGATTTAAAGCAGAGATACTGCCCATACGCGACAAGCTTTTCCAAATAGCACATAAAATACTTGCAGAGGAAGAGGAAGCAGAAGATGCCGTGCAGGAGGTTCTTCTCAAGCTTTGGCACATACGCGATTCACTTCAGAAATATGAAAGTCCGGCAGCTTTTGCAACAACGGTTACAAAAAATCATTGTCTGGATAGATTGAAAGTTAAAAATCGGCAGGAATCGCTCGATGAAACTTATAATGCAAGAGTTGGTTCTGACAATCCGTATTTGCAACTGGAACGAAAGAATACCGAAGAAGTTATTCGGAAGATAATTGAAAAACTGCCACAACTGCAGCAAGAAATTATCAGGATGAAAGATATGGAGGAATACGAAGTGGAGGAAATTGCTGAAATTACAGGAACAAAGGTGGAATCAGTTCGAGTGAATCTTTCGAGGGCTCGAAAAAAAGTACGTGAGGAATATATTAAATGGACAACAGTATGAAAATCATGATGAAACATAAATTAAACTTCGATGAAGCTGACAAACTAATAGGTATGTACTATGAAGGTTTGACGACAGTAGATGAAGAAAGAAAACTAAATAAATTTCTTTCTCAATCCAATCTGCCGGAAAAATATAAACCCGAACAGGCTATCATGGGTTATTTTGTGCAGAAAAAACAAAAAGTGGTATTTCATTTTCAACCAACACTTCGTTGGGCCGGAGTAGCTGCTGTGATTTTGTTTTCCGCATTTGGTATTAATCGGTACTTGAATGAAAATCAAACAAATTTCGCATATATCGATGGTAAGAAAATAACAAATGTACAGGAAATAAAATCACGCGCTTTGGCAACATTAAGCGATATCAGTTCTAAAAATAATGAAGTTGAAGAGGGAATTAAAAACATAAATAACAGAGAGTTGATAGAACAACAACTCGAAGTTTTTTCAGGATTATAAAAATAAATCAATGAATCTGTCAATTGATGGATTGAAATATAAATTACTACAGATATGAGATCAATTAAAAAGTATTTAATTCTGCCACTATTGGTTGGATTTTCGATGATACCAACTTTGAAAGCTCAAAACGATTTGCAAATAAATAAGGCTTTTGAACAGTACGGTGAAAATAACGGTGTTGTAATGGTTGAACTAACAGATGAAATGTTAGATGGTTACGATTTCTCGTTATTTAAAAGTTTAACTATTAAAAATAACGCTTTGGCTGGTGATTTTATACGAAAATGCCTTCAAAAAGACCAGGCAGGAGCAAAAAAAGTGAAACAAGTGGTTTCAAATGGAGTTCCTACTTCTATTTACCTGCAACTTCCACGCAAAGGGCAATTGTACCGACTCATATTATTCAACGAAACCAACAATCCGGAACATAAAATAACGTTGATTTATATCGAATCGGAAAACGACTCGGAAGATATTTTGAAATTAATATTAAAAAAGAAATAAGTATAAACAATTAATAATTAGACACAATGAAAACTTACAATTTATTACTTTTGGGATTCGTAATTGGAATTTTACCCGTAAAAGCAGTTGAAAAAGCTCAGAACGACACCATTATCCATTTTAACAAGAAAGCAATTCATATCGAAGACAGTGTAGGTCAGATGAAAGTAAAAGTTTATGAAACTGATTCAATTCCTTTCAAACCACTTTATGAAGGGATTTTTAGCGATGGGAAAAGCTTTGAAAAATGGACAGTAATTGAAGAAATGGGTATTCAAATACCCTTTATGAACAAATCCAATAGAAAATCCCATCACAAGTATTCCATGGAACCACACTGGGCAGGAATTGGCTGGGGATTTGCCAATATATCCGATCAGAATTATAATCTGAACAATATAGCCAATGTTTCTATTAAATCGGAATCTTCCAACGAGTTCTTTTTCAATCTTATAGAAAAGATTCTGCCTATTTATCGAAACAATTTAGGATTGACCACCGGACTCGGATTTGATTGGCATAATTATTATCTGGATATGAATACCCATTTACTTGAATTAAATGGAATTACAGATGTTTATGATGCACCCACCGGAGTAAATTATGAATACAGCCGATTGAGAACATTTCATATAACCGTGCCTTTATTGCTCGAGTGGCAACCTACTTTTGGTAAAAACCACAAGTTTTTTGTTACGGCAGGTGCAATTGGCGGCGTTAATACTTATGCTTCTTTCAGAATAAAATATCAAGATTCAAATGGCAGAACAATTGAAGAAAATGAAAGTAAGGGTTTAAATGTGGCTCCGTTATCACTCGATTTTCTTGCCCAAATAGGCTATGGTTCATGGAGTATTTATGCAAAATATTCTCCTTATAGCATTTTTCAATCCCAAAAAGGACCGAATATAAGAGCAGTATCGTTGGGTGGGATATTGAGTTTTTAAAATAAATTGCAAATTAAAGTACAACTTTTAAATTCAATATCCTGTTGATATAGAATTAATTGAAATTGATTTTAATTCAAAAATAAAATTAAATCTGGCAGCAGAAGGTGGTGCTGTAATTATCATCAATAAACTATAAATATAGTATGGTTATATGATACTGATTGGCTCACACCGCTGTTGTGATTAAAAAACTGACAGCGGTTTTTATATAATTTTGAAGAAAAGTCAGTATCATTTAAAGCAAAATATTAACAATTTCTTATCGAAAACAGATGAAAAGTTTTTTTTAATAAAAAATTATACTTTCCTTTGCAGAATAAACATTTTGGGAATAAAAATGGTATTAAATTTTCTTGTAATCAATTTTAAAAAAAAAATATGAAAAAGAACCTTTTTAGATTTGTTTCTTTCGTTTTCCTGGTACTTTTTGCCATAAATGCCAGTGCCCAACAAGTTCAACCACTTCCAATTGACCCTATAGTCCGCTATGGCAAATTAGATAATGGACTAACTTATTATATCCGCGCCAATAAGGAACCAAAGCAACGCGCTGAGTTTTATATTGCTCAAAATGTGGGTGCAATCCTCGAAAATGACAACCAAAATGGTTTGGCTCACTTTCTAGAACACATGGCTTTTAATGGTACAAAAAATTATCCTGGTAAGGGCATTATTAACTACTTTGAAACCATTGGTGTAAAATTTGGTGCCAATATTAACGCATATACGGCTTTGGACGAAACGGTTTACAATCTTTCGGATGTGCCAACAGTACGCGAGGGCATTATTGATAGTGCTTTACTTGTATTGCACGATTGGTCAGGTTTTATTGCACTCGAAGGAAAAGAAATTGATTCCGAACGTGGAGTTATTCGAGAAGAGTGGCGTACCGGAGCAGGAGCTGACCGCAGAATGTGGAAGGAATCCAACAAACTTAAATATCCGGGTTCGCAATATGCCAAACGCGATGTAATAGGCGATACAGCAATTATCAATAACTTTACACATCAAACCATTCGCGACTTTTATAAAAAATGGTATCGTCCCGATTTACAAGCCATTTTGGTAGTAGGAGATATTGATGTAGACAAAGTAGAAGCTAAAATTAAAACAATGTTTGCCGATATTCCAAAAAAGGAAAATGCCGATGAACGTACAATTTATCCGATACTGAACAATACAACACCAATTGTTTCTATTGTGAAAGATCCCGAAGCTCGCATGACTCGCCTTGAGTTGGAATATAAACACGATGTATTGCCCGCTGAAGTGAAATTGTCGATAAACGGATATGTTTTAAGTGTAGCTAATTCACTTATTTCTACTATGATTGGCAATCGTTTTGATGAAATAACACAACAGGCCGATGCACCTTTTGTAGGAGCTTATGCCAATTATGGCGAATTGGTGAAATCATCCGATGCTTTCATATTACTCGCTGTTCCCAAAGAGGGAAAGGAACTGGAAGGATTGAATGCATTGATGCTTGAAGCTGAAAAAATTAAACGCTTTGGTTTTACAAATTCAGAATTGGAAAGAGCCAAAACAAATTTTCTGAAAGGAATGGAAAAAGCTTATAACGAACGTGATAACCAAAAAAACAAAGATTTGGTTACTGAATATGTTCGTAATTTTCTAAATCAGGAAGTTATTCCGGGTCGGGAATGGGAATACAATACTTCAAAAATGATGATGCCTCAATTTTCATTAGCTATGATAAATCAAATGGCAAAATCGTATGTCACAGATACTAATATGATTGTTTCGATAATGGCACCTGAAAAGGAGGCTGTGAAAATTCCTACCAAAGAGCAAATTCTTACTGCTATTGATTATAGCAAAAAAGCAGAATTGACAGCCAAGGCGGAAGAAGTTATGAATAAACCATTGATAAGTAAAATTCCGGTTGCCGGAAAAGTATTGAAAGTAGCTCAAAACAAATCACTTGGAACTACCGAATGGACTTTAAGTAATGGTGTGAAAGTCATTTTTAAACCAACTACCTTCAAGAAAGATGAAATTTTATTATCCGCATATAGCGAGGGTGGTATATCAAAAGTAAAAAATATCAGCGACGTACCTTCTGGTATGTTTGCCGATGGTATAGTATCTAATAACGGTTTGGGAGAATACTCACTCATTGAATTGAATAAAATACTTACAGGTAAAATCGCTTCAGTTAGTCCCGCTATACAGGAATATGAAGAAGGTTTTTCGGGAAATTCTTCGGTTTCCGATTTTGAAACTATGTTACAGTTAATTTATCTCAATTTTACGGCTCCACGGAAGGATGACAATGCATATACAGCCATGATGAATGGTTATAAAGCCAGTTTGGCTAATAGTGCCAGCGATCCGCGTAAAGCTTTTGGCGATTCGGTTGGAGTTCTTGTAACCAACCACAATCCACGGACTTTTATCGTGAATTTGAAAACTTTGGATTTGGTGAATCAGGATAAAGCATTAGCAATTTTCAAAGAACGTTTTGCTGTTCCTGCTGATTTCACATTCATTTTTACAGGTAACATTGATTTAAATAATGAAGGTGTGAAGAAAGCAATTTGTACTTATTTAGGCGGTTTGAATTCGAAAATGATTACCGAAAAATTCACCGATAATAATATTCGTAAACCAAAAGGAAAGGTTGAAAATGTTTTCACGAAGGAGATGAAAATTAAAAAGGCATCCAATTTTATTTTGTACAATGCCTCCATGCCTTATAATATTACAAATCGCACAACTCTTACCGCCATTGGTAGTATTTTAAATATTCGTTATCTCGAAAGTATCCGCGAAAAAGAAGGTGGTTCGTATGGAGTTCAGGTACGTGGTAGCATGAATAATACACCGATTGATGAAGCAACATTGTTAATGCAATTCGATACCGATCCGATTAAACAGGCTAAATTAATGAGCATTATTCATTCCGAAGTAGCTGAAATTATTGCCAATGGACCAAGAGCAGACGACTTGCAAAAGGTAAAAGAAAATATGCTCAAGAAATTTACCGAAGATCTGGCTGAAAATGGCTGGTGGCAAAATGCGGTTGAACGTTATTACCACGATAAAATCAATCTTGTGGACAACTACAAAGCTTCCGTTGAAGCATTATCACCCGGAACAATTCAAGCCACTTTAAAAAACATTGTTTCGCAGGGCAATCTGATAGAAGTGGTTATGAAACCAAAAGAATAGACCTTAATTTAATCAAAAAAAACGAAGAACAATTTGAAAAGTTGTTCTTCGTTTTTATAATACAAACTGTTTCCATTTTTTTTATGACAAAGAAACTCCTTTTATTTTTGAGAATATACCTACTATTTGTATGTATTTTTATAGTTGAAAAGCCTTTATTCATGCTGTACTATTATGATATTTACAAAGTTGTGTCAATACCCGATTTTATAGCTGTAACTTTTCATGGATTACAGTTAGATGTTTCCATGGCAGCTTATTTATCAGTAATTCCGGGATTATTGCTCATCGTTTCTGTTTGGGCAAATCCACAGATCATTAAAAGGATGTTAGCTATTTATTTTGCTCTTATTTCATTTATTATTTCCACCGTTTTTGTAGTCGATTTGGTTTTGTATCGTTATTGGGGTTTTAGACTCGACTCTACACCATTGTTCTATTTGCGTACACCAAAAAATGCAATGGCAAGTGCAAATTGGGTAAACAATATTATTGGATTGTTATTTATTATCTTGATTTCATTACTGTTATATTTTATTTTAAAACCTGTACTCAATAATTTTAAAAAGAATGTGGGAGCATTGAAAAATAAAATTATCATAACGTTAATTCTGTTGTTCGCAACAGCTGCGCTTTTTCTTCCCATTCGTGGGGGAGTAAGTGCATCAACAATGAATGTGGGAAAAGTGTATTTTAGCAACAAAATGGAACTTAATCATGCCGCTGTAAATCCAATGTTTAGTTTTTTTGAAGCACTCACAATGGAACAAAAGTTTGATACACAATTTCGTTATATGAAGCCTGATGATGCAAAAAATATATTTGCATCAATGGTTGATAAACCAATATATGACAGTATTCCAAGGTTATTTACTATAAAACATCCAAATATTATAATTGTAGTATTGGAGAGTTTTATGTCGAAAAATATGACCACACTTGGTGGACTACCTAATATAGCAGTACGGATGAATGAATTCTGTAAAGAGGGAATATTGTTTAATAATTTCTACGCCAATAGTTTCTGTACAGATAGATCTTGGGTGGCAATATTTAGTGGATACCCGGCTCAACCAAACACGTCCATTATGAAATATGCTCGGAAAACGCAATCATTGCCATCAATCCCAAAATCATTAACAAAAGCTGGTTACAAAACTGAATATTATTATGGTGGAGATGCCGATTTTACAAATATGCGTTCCTATCTGGTGTCAATGGGTATCGTAAATATAATTTCAGAAAAGAGTTTTCCATTAAAAGAAAGAACAACCAGTTGGGGTGTTCCCGACCATATCGTATTTAATAAATTAGATTCCAATCTTCATAAAGCTCAAAAAGAACCATTTATAAAAATTGTTCAAACGCTTAGTAGTCATTTACCATTCGATGTTCCATTTTATAGACTCAGCGACCCATACCTGAATTCGGTAGCATATACCGACAGTTGTTTGGGTGTTTTTATCGACCGTTTTAAACAAAAAAAATGGTGGAAAAATTCCATATTAATATTAGTCCCAGACCATGCAACCCGCTTTCCGGCAGGGTTAGAAAACAGTTCCATTGACCGGTATAAAATTCCATTGCTTATAATTGGTGGAGCAGTTAGAAAACCGGAACTAATTGAAACTTATGCTTCACAAATTGATATTTCCGCCACTTTGCTTAGTCAGTTAAATTTGTCCCACTCCGAATTTAAGTATAGTAAAAATATTCTTAATCCTGCTTCACCACATTTTGGGTATTTCACATTTCCTAATGGTTTTGGTATGATAACAGAAAAAAATCAGTATATTTTTGATTATGAATTAAAAAAAGCAATGTTGAATGCCGGTAAAAATGATGATAATAAGTTGAAAGCCGAAGCTTTTATACAAACATTGTATGATGATTTGGAAAATAGATAATCGATGGAAGCAAAAAAACAAAAATGTTAAATTTACTTTTAATTTCTATGCTCGTTAGAATCTCATTTTCATTTTATTATTGCGGTTTCAAACTGGTATTTTATTCCAAAAACAATAAAAAACAAAAATAATATGCTGAAAATTTGGCTCGTACCTACTTGTTTTTGTTATTTTGCACCCTTATTTGTAAATTGTTTATCTTAAATTGTTAATTAAAACAGTTATTATGCCTAAGAACCTTGTTATTGTCGAGTCGCCCGCTAAAGCCAAAACGATAGAAAAATTCCTTGGAAATGAATATCTAGTAATGTCTAGTTTTGGACATATTCGCGATTTGGCTGAGAAAGGAATCGGTATTGATTTCGAGAATAATTATGCACCCCAATATGCAGTATCAAAAGACAAGAAAAAGATAGTTTCAGCACTTAAAAAAGCAAGCAAGGAAGCTGAAATGGTATGGCTTGCATCGGATGAAGACCGCGAAGGAGAGGCAATTGCCTGGCACTTATTTGAAGAATTGAAATTGAAAAGTGATAATACTCGTCGCATTGTTTTTCATGAAATTACAAAAGATGCTATTCTACATGCCATCAAAACACCACGTAGTATTGATTTAAATTTAGTTGATGCACAACAGGCACGCCGGGTACTCGACAGAATAGTGGGTTTTGAATTATCACCCGTTTTGTGGCGCAAGGTTCGACCATCACTTTCAGCAGGTCGCGTTCAATCGGTAGCAGTTCGTTTGATTGTTGAACGTGAACGTGAAATTAATCAGTTTATAGCCGAAGCAACTTATCGTATTAGCGGCATTTTTAATTCGGTGGATAAGAATGGAATGCCCATTGAACTAAAAGCTGAGCTACAACAGCGATTTAATACTAAAGCTGAAGCACAAACTTTTTTGGAAAAGTGCAAAGAAGCTCAGTTTAACATTGATAATATTGTAACTAAACCGGCAAAAAAATCACCTGCTCCACCTTTTACAACCTCTACATTACAACAAGATGCAGCACGGAAACTTGGGTTTTCTGTTTCGCAAACCATGCAAGTGGCTCAGCGCTTATACGAAGCCGGTAAAATAACCTATATGCGTACCGATTCGGTAAATTTATCCGATTTGGCATTAGGTGCCAGTAAAGCTGAAATAATTAATATGGCTGGTCAAAAATACGTTCATATTCGTAAATTTTCCACCAAAAGCAAAGGTGCACAAGAAGCACACGAAGCTATTCGACCTAGTTATATGAATGCACATATAGTGGAAGGTTCATCACAAGAAAAACGTTTGTACGAATTGATTTGGAAACGTACTATAGCCTCACAAATGGCAGATGCAGAATTGGAAAAAACCTCAATTTTTATCAAAATCTCGGGCGTTCAACATCAGTTTGCTGCGTCGGGCGAAGTTATTGTTTTTGATGGTTTTTTAAAAGTTTATCTGGAATCGACCGACGATGAAAATGATACAGAAAACGAATCGTTGTTACCGGTAATGAAAAAAGGGGAAAAACTTTTACCACTCGAAATTGTAGCGCAGGAACGTTTCTCACAGAAACCACCACGATATGGCGAAGCAAGCTTGGTGCGCAAATTGGAAGAACTTGGCATTGGTCGTCCTTCTACTTATGCGCCTACTATTTCCACTATTCAAAATAGATTGTATGTCGAAAAGGGTGACCGCCAACCTGAAAAACGCGATTATAACGTATTAAAATTAAAAGGTGGAAAAATTACGGATCAAATAAAAGCTGAAAATACAGGTGTTGAAAAATCCAAACTATTTCCAACCGATATTGGCACGGTAGTAACTGATTTTTTAATAGAAAATTTTCCTGATGTTTTGAATTACAATTTCACGGCTGATGTTGAAAAAGAATTTGATAATATTGCCGATGGCGATATTAAATGGACTGCTTCAATAGATAAATTCTATAAAAAATTTCATCCAATTGTCGAAGATACCATGAAAAATTCTCAACGTCAGGTAGGTGAACGAATTCTTGGTGTTGATCCCAATAGTGGACGACAACTTTCGGTAAAACTTGGTAAATATGGACCTTTGGCTCAAATTGGCACAAACGAAGAAGAAGAAAAACCGATTTTTGCCTCATTGCGACGCGATCAATCTATCGAAAACATTAGCATGGAAGAAGCACTGGAATTATTCAAATTACCTCGTCATGTAGGAGAGTTTGAAAATAAATCTTTGACAATTGCTATTGGTCGTTTCGGACCATATATTCGTCATGATGGATCTTTCTACTCGCTACCAAAAACTGATGACCCAATGGAAGTATCTGCTGAACGTGCTATCGAAATAATTGAAGAAAAACGTGAAGTTGAAAAAAATCGGATTATAAAAACAATGGGAAAAGACGGTGAGATTCAAATTTTGAATGGAAGATTTGGACCTTATTTTACCTGCAACAAGGTAAATTATAAAATCCCGAAAGGGATTGATCCAATCTCGTTAACGCACGAAAAATGTCTGGAACTAATTATAGCACAACCAGATGCAGGGAATAAAAGAAACTTTTTGGAAGGAAAGCCAATTCAAAACCGGATACTGCAACCAAGCCAAAGAAGGAAGTGAAACCCAAGGCTAAAGCAAAGCCCAAATCAAAAAAATGATGGAGACACACGATTAATTATTCTAGTATTTTAAATATTTTTATTATTTACTTATTACTTTTTATCATCATGAAAAAGTTAATATTATTATCAACCCTTTTGCTGACATTCCAGGTTGTTTCTGCCGAAGTTCCATTTTCACTTACCGAAGGCGAATGTGCTTTTGTGTATTCTTTGCCAAAAACTGAACTTTGCATTGAACTTAAAATTGAAAAAGTGACCCATAAGCCAGGAATGTTTTATCGTTATTCTGAACGGTATTTGGCAACTAATAAGGTTATTACTCAAGAAAAAAATATATATCGCCTGAAAAGTATTGAGGTGAAAACACGTGCCATTCCGGATGTAAATCGAATTTTTAAATTTATCTCAACTAATTATAAGCAAAATCATTTAGCGGTGAATTACCAGGGTTTGCTTTGTGGTGTGAATGTTCCAATTACAACTGATCTTGTTTTGCAAAAGAAGGCTTTTTTGCCATATACGGAAAAATTACTCTCTTCAACTTTACTTCCTTTGGGCGAAGAATATATGATGGCCGGTTCGGAGGCAAAATTAGCCGAAGGAGCTGCAAAACAAATATATCGCATTCGGGAGAGTCGCTTAAGCTTACTAACTGCAGATGTAGAGCGATTACCTGCCGATGGAGCTTCGTTTTCATCAATGCTGGAAGGATTGAATATAAAAGAATGTGAATTGACAGAACTTTTTGTTGGGAAAATAACTACAGAAACACAAACTCAAACTCTTTATTTGATTCCTGATTCGGTATTAAAAAATAAAGTCATTTTTCGGTTTTCTGCTCTGAGAGGTATTGTTTCGAAAGATGACTTAAGTGGTGTTCCATATTATATAAGTATAATACCTACAATAATAAAGATTTATGAACCTGAATTAAAAGAAAAAAAGGAAAAAGCAGGGCTTTATTCTGTATTACCAGCATCAACTCAGGTAACATTGGGAGATGGAAAAGAAATTTATTTCGAAACTCAACTATTCTTACCACAATTCGGGAAAATTATCCCAATTTCCGAAAATCTATTTAAACAACCAGACTTGAAAATCCGAATCGATTCTCAAACAGGAAGATTGTTGAGTATTGAATAGACGTTAATTTATGCTATGATACCCTTGAATTCTGAAATTCATTTTTAAAGTTTAAAATTTGCTGTAAACAAAGTCAAAATGTAACCAAAATTTTTTTTGCAAAAAAAAAAGCCTACCAAAATAAATTGATAGACTTTTCCGATGTTAAAAACGTGATTTAGCAAATACTAAATTACTTTGACATTTACTGCATTCAATCCCTTTTTGCCTTCTTGCAAATCAAATTCCACGGTATCACCCTCACGAATTTGATCAATTAAACCTGAAATGTGTACAAAATGTTCTTTGTTTGAACCATCTTCGCTGATGAATCCAAATCCTTTAGATTCATTGAAGAATTTTACTGTTCCTTTACTCATTGTTAATGTTTTAAATAATTATTGAGTCGCAAAGATAGTGCATTAAAATTAAAAATCACTATTATTTACAAATTAAATATATTTTTTTTTGCGAAAATTTTATCTTTTTGTCTTTTTTCAATTGAGTAATACGTTAAAATTATAGTTTTCAGTATGTTATTCGTATTCTTAATCATTTCGTATATTTGCTTATTTTAACAGATACATAAAAGAAAATCAGCAGTTTAATTGCTTTTTAATATAAACAGAAAATTAAAAAAGTTTGTCAAACATTTAATTTGACTTCAATTTCATTCTTGCAATATAAGTAATGATATTTCGGGGTGCTAGGCGAACTGAAAATACCAACACTTTATTCATAAAACCGTGAATGACAACAATTCTTTCTTTCATCATCATGTTATAACCATATTCTGCTACCTCTTTTGAGCTTGCAATTTGATTTCCCTTGAATAAATTACTGTTTTTTAAATCAGCAGCAGCCTGAAAACCACTTTCGGTTGCACCTGGGCACAACACCGTTACAGTAACTCCTGTTCCTTTCAATTCGTTGGCTATGGCTTCCGAAAAACTTAAAACAAAAGCTTTGGTGGCGAAATAAACCGACATTGTAGGTCCGGGCTGAAATGCTGCAGTAGAAGCAATATTCAATACTTTGCCAAATTTATTTTTTATCATATCGGGCAAAAATAAATGGGTTAAATGTGTTAAAGCTAATACATTCAGGTTTATCATTTCCGATTGTTTTTCCCAGTTTGAATCGGCAAATAATCCGAAATCGCCAAAGCCGGCATTGTTTATCAAATAATCAACCCGAATTTTTTGGACTGACAATTCAACAAAAATTGCTTTTGCAGCGTCTTTTTTCGTTAAATCTTTTCCAATGTTGTACACCGAAATGCCAAATTGATTTTCCAATTCTGATTTTAGTGCATCAATTTTATCTTTACTACGTGCAACCAAAACTAAATTATCACCCTTCGAAGCGTGTATACGTGCCAACTCCATCCCTATTCCGCCTGAAGCTCCTGTTATTAATGCTGTTTTATTCATTTTTCTAATTATTTATTTGGTTATTATTCACAATAGTTCATTATAAAAAAAATTTGAACGCAAAGCAGCTAAGTTGCAAAGCCGCAAAGAAAAACTGAAAGTTTTTGTCTTAGCGATCTTTCTTTTGTTGTTGAATATAAGGTGTTTAAAACTTAGCGGCTTTGCGTTTACTTTTTATTCTGAGCAAAGTCACAATCAGTTAAATTATGCTTTGTAAAACCATATTAATCAATTCGATATGACTTTTTATATCGACCCATTGTATTCATGAAACAGATATAAAGCAAAATTGTTTATACATCATCAACCGGATTTTCAGGTGTTTTCAATATTAATTGATAAAACACCAAATCCAACCATTTTCCAAATTTAAATCCGGCTTGTTTTATTAAACCACAAAAAACAAAACCCTTATTTTCGTGAAGATGAATACTCACTGTATTAGAAGCATCAATTGCGCCTATAAGTACTTGATAATCCTGGTTTTCGGCTAATTTAATGATTTCTGCAAACAGTATTTTGCCTAAACCGTTTTTACGTTTATCTGCACGTATATAAACCGAATGTTCCACCGTGTATTTATATGCCGTACGAATGCGAAAAGGTCCATAAGTGGCAAATCCCAACAAGGTTTCAGTTTCATCATAAGCACCAACAATCGGATAATTCCCTTTCAATTTGTCTGAATACCAGGCGTTCATCGTTTCGATGGTGCGGATTTTATAATCATACAAAGCAGTTGAATTGAGTATTGCTTCATTGAATATTTCCAGAATTTCGGGCAATTGTTTTTCGGAACAAGGTTTTAATTGTATTACCATATTTATTGGTTAATGGTGAAAATTAAGAATCAGTTTCACTATCCTTCCTGTTTAGTAATGATTTTGTGCGATTTGTGTCGTTTTACATTTTTTTTCTGATAATGATTTGAGAGCACGCTGATGCTTCCATCCACTTCCAGTATTGCTAAATCCACTTCTTTAACACTAGCTACACTATGTTCCCTCACTGCTTCCATCAGTTCATCTTCCGTAATTTTTGCTTTTTTAAGATGCGATGAAATGATTTTTCCTTTATAAATCAGCATGGTAGCATCACCTTCTACAATTTTTCCAAACTTCGGAAAGCGATATTGAAGATACTTGAGAATGTAATTAACTACAAACAAAGTAGTTGCAGCCACTAATCCTCCACTGAGTGAAGCATCCGGTCCCACCATTGCATTTTGTACGGCATTGCTGATAAGTAAAATAAATACCAAATCGACCACTGAAAGTTGTGCGAGTTCTTTCTTCCCAAAAAGACGAATGGCAATGACGATAAATAAATAAACAGCCAAAGTACTGCCAATAATGCGGAGGTAATTGTTGCTAAGTATTTCTTGCATAATAATATATGTAGATTTATTGAGTTATTGTAAAAGTGATGCTAAACCATTCCTTAATCCATTTCATTGTTTCGTCAACCGCTTCTTTGCGAGGTGTGTGTCCGGCATTGGATATTTCTGTAATGCTTACAGAAGTCTTAATTTCCTGTTTTAGTATATTTAATTGTTCAATGCTACCAAATTCATCATTTTTGCCCTGAAATGCAAGAACAGGACAGCCAATGTTGTGAAGCATTGGCACTATGGTCCAATTTGCAAAATAATCACTCAGCCAGGTTTCGTGCCACAACCTAAATAATTCAGCAGTTTTGTTGCCATGAAATTTTTCCAAACTGGCAAGTAATGATGACTTTTTCGCCCGTTCGCATGTGGCTCTTACAGCTGCCTTACCCGAATCTTCGATAAAACTATGTGCGCCTTCAAGTATCAAACCTTTCACACGCTGCGGATAAAGCGAAGCTGCAATCAGAGCAATTGTAGCGCCATCGCTGTGTCCGTAAATGATTACATTTTTTATATTACACGTATCAAGCACATTTATTAACTCTACTGCTTCGTCCTGCAAATAAAATTCGGAACGTTGTGTGATGGAGAACGGAGAGGATTTTCGATATCCCCGCCGGTCATATACCAAACCATTAAGTCCACTTAGTTTTACCAATGATTCCGGAAAATCTTCCCACATCTCAATACAACCTCACGAGTCGTGAAGAAACACCAAAGTTGCCATTAAATCATCCGCTTTGAATTGATTAATTGTCTTGGCATAAATTTGATAATCAGGTTTTTGTATAAAAAATGTTTCCATTACCACTTGTTAATTATTATACGGACAAATGTAATAATAAAAAATCAAACAGCAGGTTAAGTAGCACATTTCAACTAAAATGAATACCTTTGTTGAAAGTTTTAAATATTGATAGCAAATCGCAGTTTTTTTATTTTGAAAATATGAATCAAACGATATCATGGAAACAATCTGTAGTAAAAGCTTCAAGCTCATTAAATTTGGTCAGTGATGAAACAATTAAATCGGTTTTATTAGCACTTGCAGACGAAACGTTGGCAAAAAGTGACCTGATTTTGAATGAAAATGCCAAAGACCTGGCAGCTATGGACAAAGTAAATCCAATGTACGACAGACTATTACTGACAAAAGAACGAATTGAAGGTATAGCCGCCGATATTCGGAATGTGGCTTCCTTGCCTTCGCCGCTTGGTAAGATATTGATGGAAACCACCCGACCAAATGGCATGAAAATTTCTAAAATTACAGTTCCATTTGGTGTTATAGGAATTATTTACGAAGCACGCCCCAACGTAAGTTTCGATGTTTTTTCGCTTTGTCTGAAATCGGGAAATGCGTGTGTGCTAAAAGGTGGAACTGATGCAAATAATTCTAATTCGGCGATTGTAAAGGTTATTCAGTCAGTACTCCTAAAATTTGGATTGGATCAAAATACAGTAACTTTGCTCCCCGCCGGTCGTGAAGCTACAGCCGAACTTATGAATGCAGCTGGTACTGTGGATGTGATTATTCCTCGTGGAGGTAAAGGTTTGATTGATTTTGTGCGAGATAATTCACGTATTCCGGTTATTGAAACCGGTGCCGGTATTTGTCATACTTACTTTGACGAATTTGGCGATGCGGAAAATGGAAAAGAGATTATATTTAATTCCAAAACCAGGCGGGTAAGTGTTTGTAATGCAATGGATTGCCTGATAATAAATAAAAAAAGATTGGCTGATTTACCACAGCTCTGCGAAAAACTGGCTACAAAAAATGTAATAATTTATGCCGATGAAAAAGCTTATACTTTTTTGAACGGAAAGTATCCAACTGCTTTATTACAAAAAGCTACCGACGAAAGTTTCGGGATAGAATTTTTGGATTACAAGATGTCGGTTAAAACGGTCACTTCTGTACTAGATGCAGTTGAACATATCGCCAAATACAGTTCAAAACACAGCGAATGTATTGTTAGTGAGGATGAAAATAACATTACTTATTTTGAGAAAGTAGTAGATGCCTCCTGTGTTTATACCAATGTTTCCACTTCTTTTACCGATGGAGCTCAATTTGGATTGGGTGCAGAAATCGGCATTAGCACTCAAAAACAACATGCACGCGGACCAATGGCATTGGCTGAATTATGCTCCTACAAATGGATAATTAAAGGAAATGGACAAATAAGAAACTAAAGGGCAAATACTAGAAATAAATCAATTATTACTTGACAACATATCAAAAAGAAAAAGAAAAGAAAAAGAAAAGAAAAAGAAACGAAAAAAAACAATTAATGATTCTATTGAGAAACATTTTCGTATTGAAAAAATCTTATTTTATAACGAACCAATGTAATGGATATTCAACTATTTATTCCTTGCTATATCGATCAATTGTATCCCAAAACCGGATTTAACACTATAAAAGTGTTGGAAAAAGCCGGTTGTCGAGTGTATTACAATCCTGATCAAACCTGTTGTGGACAACCTGCATTTAACAGTGGTTACTGGCCAGAATCGGCAAAATTGGCAGAGAAATTCCTGTCTGATTTTAACTCCGAAATGCCCATTGTTTCACCTTCGGGTTCATGTTCCAGTTTTGTAATACATCATTACCACAAAGTACTGACACACAGCCCCGAATTACTTGCACTTCATGATGAAATGAAAAGTAATATTTTCGAACTTTCCGATTTTCTAGTATATGTGCTGAAAGTAGAGAAACTTGGTGCAAAATTTCCACACAAAGTTACTTTTCACGATTCCTGTTCTGCATTACGTGAATATGGTATCAAAAATCAGCCCCGCCTATTGTTAGCGCAAGTTGAAAGTCTAGAATTGGTTGAAATGGAAGAGAGTGAAACCTGTTGTGGATTTGGTGGAATGTTTGCAGTAAAAAACAATGCAATTTCGACGGCTATGACTGCCAACAAAGTGCGAAATGCCATGGAATCCGGTGTGGAATACCTTATAAGTACCGAAGCTTCGTGTCTTATGAATATTAATGGCTATGCCATCAAAAACAAACTTCCAATACGTGGCATTCATTTAGCGGATATTTTGGCGTGTGGATATTAAACTCCAATAAACTTATTTCTAGGGGTTTACAAAATATTAAACATGTGTAACCAGTAATGGTGTATCGGAATGAAGTACCAACTTATAAGCCAAACCGGGATGAAACAATCGTGCAAAAATATTCCGCCTACGGGTATTAAATGCCAACACATCAATTTTTTGATTGGCTAAATAATTTTCCAATAATTCCAGATTATCATTGGCTCCAAGCAACGCATAATTTGTAATCAAATTTGGATAATGATTTGAAAAATAAGATTTTATGCCGGCAAGCATAACTTCGATCCAGGCTTCATTTTTATCCGAAGCATGCACAAAATACATTTCAAGTTTATCGGATGTAAAGAGTGAAATGACAAGGTCGATGGCAATTAAATCTTTTTGATCGAAGTTAGTCAGAAACGCAATCCGTTGTATTTCATTGGGCAATTGCATGTTCATTTGTATTGGCACTGCAAAAACCGGCGATACACATGATTCCATTACTTCGGCTGTAACACTACCAATCAATTCGTTTGTAAGTTTCTTTCCGTGGGTTCCCATAACCACCAAAGATGGTGTGTTTTTTTTGCAATAATCCAGAATTTGGTCTTCAGGTACGCCTTCTTTAAGCTCAAAACTAAATGATATGTCAGGAAGTTCTCTATTATCAATCCGTTTATTAATCAGATTGGTCATGTTCTCCACATCTGCTTTGGCAGAACTTATAATACGGTGCAGTAATTCACTATCACTGATACTGTACGTGCTCAAATCGTTGTTGGACGATATAGTAAATGCCGGACTGAAATAAACATGTAAAAATACAACTTCAGCAGCCAGAGTATCTGCAAAAAGAAAAGCGAAATCAATTACTTTTGGTACTTGATCCGAAAAATCAATTGGAATAAGTACCTTTTGCGTTATATCTTTGGGTTGATCTTGTTCCCAGGCACTTTCCATTTCTTCTACTATTTTCAGAGCGCAGGGAAGATCGCTTTCTTTTATGCGGACCCGAACACCAACTGCCATTTCGGGATGTTCCAGATTCAGATTATGAATAACAGTTTCAATTCCACTTTCCTCCAAAATGGCTTTAATCATTTGCGCACGTTGATAAGTGCGGATAGCGAGAGTAACTAATTTGTCGTCCATAATATCATATAATTGATTGGTTTACGAATCATTTTTGAAAAAACAGGAACAATTTTTTGCTGAATTATCGATGTGGTAAAGATAGTTATTATAACGGAATATTTGATTCAATTTAACAAAAATAATTATTGTGAGGAAAATATTATTATGGAAAATTGCTGGAAGAAGTTTGAAATGATTTTTCAATTCAATTGGTCATTATAATTTTCGAAAACTGAATAAGTTTCCGCTTTTCCATTTCATTATTCAATTCATTTTTTGTAAATTATAAATTAATGGAATCACAGAGAAAAATCGTATCTTTGTGTCCTAAAAAATAAGTATTACAGAACTTAAGTATTTATGAATTTTATTGAAGAATTACAGTGGCGTGGTATGATTCACACCATGATGCCAGGTACCGAAGAACAGTTAAAGAAAGAAATGACTTCGGCTTATGTGGGAATTGACCCAACAGCAGATTCGCTGCATATTGGTCATTTGGTAAGCGTAATGATGCTGAAACATTTTCAACGTGCCGGACACAAACCTATTGCATTGGTTGGAGGTGCTACAGGAATGATTGGCGATCCAACAGGAAAATCGGCCGAACGTAATTTACTTGGCGAAAAAGCTTTGCGCCATAACCAAAATTGTATTCAGAATCAATTAGAAAAATTCCTTGATTTTACAAGCGATACACCCAATGCAGCCGAAATGGTTAATAATTATGATTGGATGAAAGATTATTCATTTCTGGATTTTATTCGTGATATTGGCAAACACATCACCGTTAACTATATGATGGCCAAAGAGTCGGTAAAAAAGCGATTGAGCAGCGAATCGAATGTGGGTATGTCGTTTACTGAGTTTTCGTATCAATTATTGCAGGGATATGATTTTTTGCACTTATACCAAATTAAAAACTGCAAATTACAAATGGGTGGTTCCGATCAGTGGGGAAACATCACAACCGGAACGGAATTGATTCGCCGCAAAACAGGTGGTGAAGCTTTTGCGCTTGTTTGTCCGTTAATTACAAAAGCCGATGGCGGTAAGTTTGGAAAAACCGAAAGTGGAAACGTATGGCTCGACCGCCGTTATACTTCGCCGTATAAATTTTATCAATTTTGGTTGAATGTAAGTGATGCCGATGCTGAAAAATATATCAAGATTTTTACAGCTATTGGCAAAGAAGAAATTGAAGTATTGGTAGCCGAACATACCAAGGCTCCTCATTTACGGATTCTTCAAAAGCGTCTGGCACAAGAAGTTACTATATTGGTTCACTCGTCGGAAGATTACCAGGCTGCCGTAGAAGCTTCCAATATCCTATTTGGAAATGCAACTTCTGAGGAATTAATAAAATTGGACGAAGAAACACTTTTAGCCGTTTTTGAAGGCGTTCCTCAATTTACAATTTCAAAATCATCACTCGAAGTAGGTGTTAAAGCCATCGATTTATTGACCGATTCAGCTTATGTATTTCCTTCGAAAGGAGAAATGCGCAAATTGGTACAATCGGGTGGGGTAAGTATCAACAAAGAAAAGCTCGAAAATCAAGATGAAATATTGAATACTTCAAGACTACTTATCAACAAATATTTATTGGTTCAAAAAGGCAAAAAAAATTATTATTTGTTGATTTCTGAATAACCGATAACCAATAAATTCGGAATATATTTGCAAAAACGTTTTGCAAAAAAGAAAAATAATGGTATCTTTGCACCGCTTTTGAAATACAAAGTCCAACAATTGTCTCATGGTGTAATGGTAGCACTGCAGTTTTTGGTTCTGCCTGACCAGGTTCGAGTCCTGGTGAGACAACCAAACCAAAGTAATCGATTGATATTCAGAAATGAAATTCAATCGATTTTTGTTTTCAATTATTTCCTTTGTTTTAAAGGTTTTTTTTTGTAATTTTGCACTTTAAAATTGTCTTATGGTGTAATGGTAGCACTCCAGTTTCTGAATCTGTCAGTCAAGGTTCGAATCCTTGTGAGACAACAATTTGAATCATAGAACGTCTGATTATCAAATAAATAGTCGGACGTTTTTAACAAAGGGGACAAATAAGGGGACATTATGTAGAAAAGTATATGTCTTTTTAATGTTTTGAGTATCTGAAAAATAAATTATATCTTTGTATCACTTTCCTACGGTTTGCCGTTGGTGGGTTAAACACAGTTTGGCGGTCGGGGTGGTTCTTGACCGCCTTTTTTTGTCACTTCGTAACTCTTAAAATAGTTTCGACTTATCTACCTTAATTTGAATTAGGTGCGTTCCAATTCTAATATCATGATGATGATATAATCTTTTCCTAAAATAGACTTGTACTCCATCTACAAAAACATCTGTCCCATTCAGTTCGTATATCCAGTTTTCATTTTCAAACAATAACAGGATTGCATTTTTTCTACTAATGTTGTTGTCCAAAAATGAAATTTCATTTTCATATCCATCTCTTCCAATCGGAATAATTGACTGATATGTTTTTACAAAATCTTCTCCATCAATAATAATTTCGTAGTTTAAATTCTTTTTCGGGGCTTTTGTTATCGAATAATGACAAAACAATAATTTACTATAATTCTGACTTTCAATAAATTTTCAAAGAAATTTTATCAATAAAAAAACCCCCTCACTATTTGAAACGGTTCTTTTCTATTGTAATACATTGTTCTTATCAATTGAATGTTTCACATACTGCAATACTGTTTTGTAGTTGTTTTAAAAGACCTTTAGCCTGATCTGTTCCAATTCTGAATATAAGTTTATCATCTAATACTAAAATTGTTTCAAACTCTTGTATTTCTCCACTGCTGCACATTGGTTGAACTGGTTGAATTGATACTAATTCTCCTTGAAGGGTTTCTAAAAAGTGTACTTTTGCTGTTGCTGGAAATTTTACTTTTTGCATAATGGTTTTGTCTTAATTGATTCGTTTATGTGAGTTATTGGTTTGCATTTGTTTGATATTTTCAAATGTTGGTATTGAATTTTCATTGGTATAATAAACGACATATATAATTACGCATATAATTTGTGTCTTTGCAAACAAAAACAAAAACAGCAAAATGCAAAGATTAGAATTAAACTCAGC
>JACDZH010000353.1 GCA_013426815.1 Paludibacter sp. | reverse complement strand
GATATATAAATTTAAAATCCGACAGTTTTTAATTTTTGTCGGTCAATAGTGTTTGTTTTTATAAACCTATCTTTGTACCGCTTTTGGAAAGTCAATAGGCAGTTACCAAAGTGGCCAACTGGGGCTGACTGTAACTCAGCTGTCTTTCGACTTTGGAGGTTCGAATCCTTCACTGCCTACTACAAATTTGAGAATTAAGTAATTTGAAAATTTGAAGATGTATTATATTTTAAAATTTGCGAATTTTCAAATTTTCAAATTGTATTTGCGAAAGTAGCTCAGTTGATAGAGCATTAGCCTTCCAAGCTGAGGGTCGCGGGTTTGAGTCCCGTCTTTCGCTCACTAAAAAAGAGATGTTAACATTGTTAGCATCTCTTTTTTTTTTTGAAATTTCAAATTCTGCTCAGAAACTATTAATTATTTACAACTACTCATTCATGTTAATTTTCTCCAACAATATTTTCATTTGTATCGGTTACTAAAATTTCAAAATAATATTTTCGTCCTGCAATTTCTTTAAAATAGCCTTACAGTGAACGGTAGCACCAATTGGTAATGCTTTGAGATGATTTACGTTAATTGAAATACCCACAATTGTATTACTTTCGTGTATATCGGTAATTAACTTCATATCTGTATTTTCCATCAATGTTATCATTGCCGGTGTTGAAAAAACTAACAAAAATCTTGAACCTAGATAGGCCTAAGTTTGATCCTTTTTAAATTTTTATAGTTTTTTGAACAAAGTATTTATGATAATTTTATTAAAAACGAAAACTATAATTTACCAACAAGAATAATAATTTGAAATTTAGAAACCCAAATTGCTTGAACTGAATAATCTTTTCCGGAATGTTATTGATATTTCGGTTTTTTTTCACGCTTTTCAGCCTTTTTTTCCTTTGCTGTTTTCAAAGGTTCTTTTTTTTCTGCTTTTTTTGCATCTTGACTCTTTGCCATAATGATAATTTTTAAGATTTAAATTCTTTTTATATTTGCTCCCAATGCATTTAAACGCTTGTCAATATCTTGATAACCACGGTCTATTTGGTCAATATTATGAATTGTACTGGTGCCTTCGGCACATAAAGCGGCAATTAATAATGCAATGCCAGCCCGAATATCGGGTGAAATCATCGTTGAAGCACGTAAATTTAAATGATTACCTTGTCCGATGACTGTTGCGCGGTGTGGATCGCAAAGTATAATTTGTGCCCCCATATCAATTAATTTATCTACAAAAAATAACCGACTTTCAAACATTTTTTGATGAATTAGAACACTACCTTGTGCTTTGGTTGCAACTACTAACAAAACGCTTAATAAATCTGGAGTTAGTCCCGGCCATGGAGCATCAGCTATGGTCATAATAGAACCATCGATAAATGATTCAATATTGTACGAATCCTGTTGTGGAATGAAAATATCATCACCACGTTGTTCCAATTGAATTCCCAATCGCCTGAAACTATCAGGAATATTTCCTAATTCATTATAAGCCACATTTTTGATGGTAATTTCGGAAGCTGTCATAGCTGCCATACCAATAAAACTGCCAATTTCAATCATGTCGGGCAAAATACGATGTTCGCAACCTTTTAAACTTACTACACCTTCGATAGTAAGTAAATTTGAACCTATACCCGAAATTTTAGCTCCCATTAAATTCAACATCCTACAAAGTTGTTGAAGGTATGGTTCACATGCTGCGTTATAAATTGTTGTAATTCCTTTGGCTAAAACTGCAGCCATTAAAATATTGGCTGTTCCAGTTACGGATGCTTCGTCAAGCAACATGTAGCAACCTGTAAGTTTTTTTGCCTCAATTTCGTAGAGTTTAGCTTTTGGGTCGTATTTAAAATCAGCTCCCAGCTTTTGAATTCCAACAAAGTGTGTATCTAATCGTCGTCGTCCAATTCTATCACCACCCGGTTTCGGAATAATGGCTTTGCCAAAACGTGCTATCATTGGACCAACTAACATTACCGAGCCGCGAAGTGAAGCACTTTTACGATAAAAATCTTCGGTTTGAAGATAATCCATTTTTATCGTTTCGGCTTTAAAAGAATAGGTATTCTCATTTTTACGATGCACTATTACACCCATATCAGATATTAGTCTAATGAGGTTGTTTACATCAAGAATATCCGGAATATTACTTATTGTTATGGTATGAGGTGTTAGCAACGCCGCACAAATTACCTGCAAAGCCTCATTTTTTGCTCCTTGAGGTGTTATTGAACCTGAAAGACGATGCCCACCTTCAATTTGAAACGATGCCATATTATAGTATTTACTATTCAATCAAATACAATTAACTGTAACTACTCAGCACCCCTAGAAAAGGATCAATCGTTATTTGCCACGGCAAGGA
>JACDZH010000352.1 GCA_013426815.1 Paludibacter sp. | reverse complement strand
GCAGATATGCTTGCTTGCTTCCGCCCAGCTGATCATGGATTTCATCTCTTGTGTAATCTCGACCTACCTTGAACATTTCGGTTTCTCCTGCGTTGTGATTGAAGGTACTTCTGGTGCACGGCAATTTCTGGGGGATAACAAGTAATTATGCTAATCTGCATATCATCCCAACTCGCACGGAGTTCGGGATGTTTTCCTCTGCCGACAACCTCAAGCCCTTTGCCTTTCCAGCCTGAGATTTACTCGTAACGTACCAATATTTTGTCAAATAAACCCGAGAAATTTATAACGTTCGAGTTCTCCCTTTTCCGCATATCACCCTGAATGGAAGGAACTGTAATTATTGGAGAATTTTTCAATAATATAGTCCCGGCTCCGGCTCCGGCACATCTCAAGCCATTCCTTCCAGCAACAAAGATTCCTCAGTCAATGGCACGTTATTCGTCAAGATCACAGACTGGATCATAGAGCCTTTGCATCATCTTGCTGTAGGGGCCGAGGCGATGTTCGAAGATGTAAAACGGGGGCAGGAGCCGCAGGCCTTCGCCGCCATTCTTGACCGCCTCGACCAGGACCAGCCGGGCGCAAGACCCGGATTCGGGAGAGCTGGAAATGGGTTGCAGGCGCTTGGGAACCAGGCGATGCTGATGGAGGGCGGCCATCAGCGCGTTCAGACCTGCCGCGGGATAGACAAAGACCGCCTTGCCGCGATTTTTGAGCACCAGAGCCGCCGCGCCCGCCACCTCCGGCAATGTGCAGCAAACCTGATGGCGGGCAACAAAGGCCTCCTGATCACGGCTTGGACGGCCGCTGTTCTTCCGGTAAAACGGGGGGTTGCAGATAACCTGGGAAAAGGTTTCGGCGGGATAGAAATCAAGGATCCGGCGCAGGTCCCCCGCCACCACCTCCATCTTCCCGCTCAACCCGTTCAGGGTCATATTGCGCGAGGCAAGATCGGCAAGGGCCGGCTGCAACTCCAGGCAGGAAACCGTGGCGATCTGCTGCCGCCAGCGATAGAGACAAATCAGGGAGATGATCCCGCAGCCGCCGCCCAGATCAAGGAGAGAGGCTCCGGGCGGCGGTGGGGAGAAATGGGCGGCAAGGATGGCGTCAACGGAAAAACGGTAGCCGGTTCGATGTTGCAGGCAGCGCAAACGCCCGTCAAACAGGGCGTCACAGGTGACGGCGTCTTCCGCCCCTGGCTGGTCAGTGCCCGGTACGCGAGGCGCCATAATCAAGGAAGGCCCGCTTCATCTCAGCCGATGCGACGGATCTCTTCCCCGTCAACCAGTTGATTGAAGAGCAGACCGGTCATGATCTTGGGATAGAAATAGGTGGATTTATGGGGCATGATCAGATTGCGGTCGGCCACATCCCTGACCTGACCAACCCTGGTGGGGTTCATCACAAAGAGCAGGGGAGTTATCCCCTGACTGCCGGCGCTTTCCTCCACCGCCATCTCCAGGGCCTCGTCGGCATTGCTGGAATAGGCGATACGCGCCTCCTCTTCGCAGCGATGCTCGTCCAGCCCCAGCGCTTTGGCCATGATAATATCGGAGAGAACCACCACGTCCAGCTGCCGCAGCACCTCGGGGCGACCCTCCAGCAGATCCAGGGCCTCTGGTTTCAGGCTGAGCAGAAAACAGCGATCCTGGCCGGGATGATAGACCCCGAAGGTGGAGGAACTCTTGTCCGGCGATTGCCGCTCCAGCTCCTCCATTCGGGCCAGCACCTCTTTGATCAGGACATTGCGGCTGCCGCCGCTGATCTCTTCACAGTGAAAATATTTTTCAAAACGACGCAGCAGTTCTTCCACGTCCATCCCCCCCGGCCAGCGCACCAGCCGGTGCGTGGGGAGTACCGAAAGACCGGGATCTTCCATGGGACAGAGGTACATGATAATATGGTTGGCGGGGCTGGTGACCGGCAGCTCGCCATGGCTGCCCGGTGCCGCACGAAGCATGCGACGATAGGCGAGGGCGGTGGTGTAGCGATGATGCCCGTCGGCGATATAGAGCGACTTATCGAGGAACCAGCGCTGCACCTCCCTGATGGCCTCCCCATCCCCCACCCGCCACAGGCTGTGCACACAACCATCACCATCGGTCACCGACCCCATGGCCTCACGCGGCTGCGCCTCCAGCAAGGCCAGCACCTCATTGCGGGGGTCGGAATAGAGGGAAAAAATCTGACTGAACTGGGCCTTGCAGGCGGCCATCAGGCGCAGACGGTCGGCAATCACCGTCTCAAAGGTCTGCTCATGGGGTTTGACCACCCCTTCCGCGAACTCGGCCAGACCCACCAGGCTGACAAAGCCCTTCCGGGTCAGGCGTCGGCCCGAGGGATGGGAATACTCGGTATGATAGAGGTAGAGAC
>JACDZH010000351.1 GCA_013426815.1 Paludibacter sp. | reverse complement strand
CACGCTGAATAACAGCGATATATAATATTAATCGAAATAAAGTCTAATATATTCAGGAGCGTCCTTTAAGAAAATTATATGGAACAAGTCACTTTTTGGTGTGCGCCTGAAAATGTGGATGCTCTTATATCGGTAGATTTTGTTGAAATTGAAAATGTAAAAAAATCAGGTGTTGAAACATAAGATTCAAACAAAGTAAAATTTGCACAAAAAATGATAAGGTGATAAATTTAAAGAGTAACAATAATTAGATCAATGAGATAAGTTAAAGTGTTGTTTATAATACCAAAGTTACAGATAGTAAGGGTGATTTGCAAATGATTGCTGATTTGAACTCAAAAGATTTTCATAAATTTGCCAAAAGAATATTTGGTACCAACTTTATTCGCATTGTGCTTTATACCGAAAAGGAAAAACCCAAATTAAAAAATTAGAATGAAATGATTAAGAAATTATTAATTGCGATTGTTTTTTTAAGTAATGTGGTTTTCGGTCAAGATGAAAATCTTGAGAATAAAAGGAACCCCCCTGTTTTTCACGAAGTTTCGAACAAAGATGTAGTAACTAGTATTTTTCCAGATGCCGTAAAAGTAGATAAGGTAAATGATTATTGGTATGGTATATTAAATTGTGAAGGTAAACCAATAGGATTTGCAATGTCTAGTGTTCCATTTTGTTTAAATGTAAAAGGTTATAATAATCTGACACCGGTGATGATTATTACAGATAAGAACTGGGTAATAAAAAAAGTTGCTCTGCTATCGAACTGGGAAACATTAAGTTATATTCGCAAGATAGAGAAAAAAGGTTTCTTTAATTTATGGGTCGGAAAAACCTTAAATGAGGCAAAGTCAGTAAAACCCGATGGTTATACCGGCTGTACACTAACCATTAAGGCTTTAACAAAAAATGTAGATTTTTTGTTAGATAAAGGAACAAAAAAGTTGCCAAAGCCTGAAAAGAATTGAATTTATTGATTCGTTTTTGTTTCAGAATGAGAATTCACTGTAGCAAAAAAAATTACCTTCGATAATCATTTCAATCAATAAGAAATAATTGTTTAATTCACATTCGCCTGATTTTCAATTGAGAGATTCAGCCATATATTTGTACTACTTGAATTTTTAAAATAATGACTCTCTATTTGAATTTCATTCAAGATGCAAACTTTTATTTAAGCTAAAATAAATGGCTAAATGACTAATAATTAAGAAAAGTAAATGAAACATTTTAAACAATATTATGCATTCTATGTTCCTTACATTTTTTTTGTAATCACATTGTTTATTCTGATTGTCAATAATGAAAAAGCTGATTTACATCTTAGGATTACATCTTTCAATTCACAGTTTGGTGATTCATTTTTTAGATATTATACCAATGTGGGTGGTTCGCTTCCTTACGTTGTTATAACCGGTTTGCTTTTTTACCGTTATAGGATAGCTTTGTTTTTACTTATTACCCAACTAACCGGTGGTTTGGTTTCTCAAATAATAAAGCAGACATGGATTGAATCGCGTCCTATACGTTATTTTGCTGATAATTATCCTCAAATTCAATTGCATCAAGTGAAAGGAGTTGATTTATATTCCTGGCACAGTTTTCCTTCAGGACATACCATTACAGCTTTTGCATTCTTTTTAGCACTAGCTTTTTTTACAAAACATCGCAAGTTACATTTCCTGTATTTTATGTTGGCAATGTTGGTTGGTTATTCTCGCATTTATTTGTCGCAACATTTTGCCTTAGATGTGCTAACAGGTTCAATTATTGGATTGTTAGTAACAGCATCGTGGCAGATGTATTTCCAGACATTACCATTAAAATGGGCAGATGGGTCGTTACGCAATGTTTTTTCGAAAAAAAAGAGATAAGGGCTTTGTAAATGTAAAAATAAATAGTATCTTTGCGAGCTTAAAATCAAACGCGTAGTTCTGTGATGTGTGCATTGCTAAGTTTGTATTTTAAAACATTTATATTTAATTAGTTATCATGTATTTAACAGCTGAAAAAAAGCAAGAAATCTTCGGTAAATACGGAAAGTCTAACACTGATACTGGCACATCTGAAGGTCAAATAGCATTGTTTTCATACCGTATCAACCATTTAACTGAACATTTAAAGTTAAACAAAAAAGATTATAGTACAGAACGCGCACTTGTAATCTTGGTTGGAAAACGTCGTCGTCTACTCAATTATTTGAAAGACACCGATATTTCTCGTTACCGTGCAATTATCAAAGATTTAGGTATCAGAAAGTAATTCTGGCTTTCAAAACTTTAAGAGGCGTTTCAAATTTAGTTTTGAAATGCCTCTTATTGTATGCCGAGCATGGCGAGTATATTTGACGGTGTAAGTCCGTTATGGGTGCTATCAGTT
>JACDZH010000350.1 GCA_013426815.1 Paludibacter sp. | reverse complement strand
ACCTCAATTATCAATTGAATTTTAAAATTCTTATCCCGAACTCAGGTTATTAATAAAAACACTTCTTAACAATGGATAGAATCTTTATTTTTTTCACTTTTTAAATTATCTTTGTAATATGAATCGGTTGATCATATATATTCTTGTTCTCCTATTGCTATCTTTGGCGAGTTGTACACTTACACCTAAGGATTTGCAATCTGCTGAGCAGCTTATGGAAACTGCTCCCGATTCCGCATTGCATTTACTACAAAAAATCAAACCAAATTTATTAATTACTTCCTCAGAAAGAGCATTTTATTCATTATTAATGAGTCAGGCGCTTGATAAAAATAATATCAAAGTGGAATCTGATTCAATGATTTCCATTGCTACACGATACTTTAAAGAAGATGATCCAATTCATGCTGGATATGCGTGGTTTTACAAAGCTCGTTGTGCCAACAATAGAGGTGATGTAAAAATACAAGCAGAGAACTTGTTAAAGGCACAAGTGTTCGCTGAGAAAACCAACGAACATAAACTTTTAGGATTAATTTATAGTGATAAAGGTTTAATATATGGCATTCAAAGTCAATTTGATAGTTGCATAATTTACTCAAAAAAGGCTTATAATTCTTTTATTTTAATTCCGGATTATAGAAATAGTGTTTTGTGTTTAATTACTATAGGTTATAAATATTTATATACACCAAATATCAAAAAATCTATTTACTATTTCATGCTTGCTAAAAAGTTAGCAATTCATTGCAAGAATCCAGATTTATATTCTCATATAACTAGGCAAATAGGGGTAGCTTATTATCAATTAGGTGATTATCAGAAAGCTATAGAATACCTACGCAGAATACAATTATTAAATGACCCAATATATGATAACAATAAATGGTATTTGTTGGCAAACGTTTTTGTAAAAACCAACAAATTTGATTCTGCAAGATATTATTTAAAGAAAGTGGATAAACTATTTGATATGGCGCCAACGTATTATCAATTATGGTTAACCATCAATGAAAAAAATGGAGATTTTAAAAGCGCACTATACTATTCGAAAAAAGTAATTGAAAGTACAGACTCATTATATAATCGTAAACTTGATATTAGTTTTTCAGGGATGGAGAAAAAATATAAATATCAGGGGCTCCAAATCTCAAACCAACAATTAATAATCAGAAATAAACAACGAGGAATTCAACTATTAATTTTGCTCATTACTTTAAGTCTATCACTAATATTGGTTTTATTATGGAGTAATAAAGTAAAAACCAGCAAACTAAAAGTACAGAAACAATTGCTTGAAAAAGAAAAGAATCTGGTGGAAAAAGAAAAACAGAACAGCAACTTGCTTGAACAACAACTTAATATGCAAAATATCTTACTTTCAAATGTAGAACAATACAAAAGACATTCAGTAAAGCGACCAAATAATTCAATCACAAATCAACCTTTAATTAGCCCGATTCTAAATCTTTCTTTTCACAAAGAACTTATTGCCAGTATGGATATTCAATATAACAATATTTCAAAAAGATTAAAAGAACAATATAACGAGCTGACTGAACGCGACATATTGATTTGTTGTCTTTTGATAGCCGAGTTTGACTCCGGAATGATTGCCACTATTCTTGATGTAAAACTTGAATCAATAATTAAACAACGTTACAGACTTAGAATTAAACTCGATTTACAAACTTCATCAAACTTAACAGAATTTCTTAAAAATTTCTGATAAAATACCGTATATTTTATGTATATTATTTCATTTTTTTCATTGTCCATATAGAGCATATTTTAATAATCCATAATTCACTCAATAATAACACATTAACAAAGTATCTAATTACGGTTGTCCATAAAATAAATCCTGAATATTATCAATATTTAGGATTTTTTTTGTATTTATTTGCATGATAAATTTTAAACATTTATCATTATGAAAAAACAGTTATCGTTATTAGCAATTGTAATTATTATTTCGGTTTTATGTTTTTATGGAAAAGGCAGTATTAATTCTAACATTGCTGGCAATCCACCAGTAATTCCAATACCACCAATTATGATAAAAAATATCAAATCGGAGTTGACAATCTACAAAACAACGCTTACTCAATTTAGATGCCAGTATGAAAATACTATCTAAAATTCTTATTAACTTCTTCTGTAAATAAAAAAATAATATTTTGGATTATTGGTGAGAAGAAGAAAAAAATATTGAAAAAAAAAATACCATTATTAATTTAAGTAGATTGGTGCGCAACATTTGAAAGTATTAATAATAGGACGTTTGGGATGAATACGTGAAAAACATCTCCGCGAAAACTGAAAAGCGTTATGAGTAGGAAAAAAATAATTATTATGAAAACAATTGAATTCATTAATGAGATCGAAGTTCTTGATAATGTA
>JACDZH010000349.1 GCA_013426815.1 Paludibacter sp. | reverse complement strand
GCGGTTTGCGGGAGCATTCGCTGTCGTGAAACGACAAAGTGAATGCGGGAGCAAAGACCGCAAAATGCACGTCAAACCGCCAATGGGCTTAGGCGTGTGTTAGCAGCCGTAATTTATTTGCAATTTTTCTCTATTAATTCATCAACTTGCATTTTCTCAAAGTTTTTTACTTTCTCTAAATCTTCACATGCTGCATTTTTATTTCCTAGATTCATTTCGCAAATCGCTTTATAATAAAGACTTTGATAGTCACTTGGTACATTTTCCAATGCTAAGTCAAAATACGCAAGAGCTCTTGTAAAATCAGAATTATTCATGGCAGTTTTCCCTTTTAGAGAATATTCATACATTGGTAAAAATTTGTTGGAAGAAATAAACCTAAATTTAATTTTCATTTGAATGTCTACCTTGTTGCCATTAAGTTCACCAGCTAACCAAAGTTTTTTTGATTTCTTAAGTGCTTTACGAAATTGTTTCTCAAATTCCTTGTTTATATTTTCTAAAACTTGTATGCTGTCAATTAATCCGTTTTTTCTCACAATAAAAGTCGCTATAAATAAATTGTTAGTTGCCATTACAACATTTCTTTCTGGGATATTCTCAGAGCAAAAGTCATAAAATGACTTGTCACCTAAGAATTTAGCGCATAATTTCTCTGTCGCTTTGTAAACTGTGTCATTTTTACTTATTAAAAGTATGTCGGAACTTTTAATTGTTAGTTGGTTTTGATAATCCTTTTCTCTAATAAAATAATACTTAAGACAGTCATTGTCGGTAAATTCATTTTTCCCTTTTTGGACTATAATTAGCTCGTCGTTTGAGATTTTACTAATCATTAAGCTATTTACAATATATCCATAGGAATTTTTAATTTCAACGATTCTGTCTTTCCTTTCAAAGTTATAAAGAGTTCCTTTACTGTCAAAAGCAAAACTTATAAATAACTTATCATTCTTTTCGAATGTATATCTCAAATATTGAAACTTCAAAGCATTATTATTAGATAATTCAGTGTTGTCAAGATATGAAACTTTTGTTTTAATCCAGTCTCCAAATATATTCTGAGCATTTGCATTAATACAAATCAAGATTAAAATAATTACCCAAGTAGTTTTTCCTAAAATCTTCATAGTTTCACTTCTTTTTTCTCTTTTTATATTATGGCTGCTAACGACCGAGGCTAAGTGCATTGGCGATTTGCGGGAGCATTCGCTGTGGTGAAACGACAAAGTGAATGCGGGAGCAAAACCGACGAAATGCACGTCAAGCCGCCAATGGGCTTAGGCGTGTGTTAGCAGCCGTAGTTTGTTGTCGTTCAGTCGTTTTAATTTCAGCCGTTTAATGAGATTTTACTACTCAAACCACTTTAGTCGCAATAAAAATCGCACTTTCCAACCTAAGCAAGCATAAGTTGTTATGATTTCTTTCTTCCCAAATATCGTTTTGTGCTTTTCATATATTCCACATATTTTCCATTGAAAATTGCAGTTAAAAATGTTTCTTCTTGTTTGATTTGTAAATGAAGCATTATAATTGCCCAAATTGTAAAACCTAACAATATCCAATTAAAAAAACAAAGCAAAATTCCGATATAAACTAAATCAAATGCTAAAAATGCTGGATTTCTACTAATTCTGAAAATTCCTGAAGTGACTAATTCTGTTTTGTCTTTTTCTGGGATACCTGCACGCCAATTATCTCTCATGGTATAAACAGCAATTCCAAAAACAATTACCCCAATTACCCCTAAAATCACTCCTGCAATTTTTAGTATTTGAGAATTATGGGTTGTGTTAAGCATTATACTAACGACTTCTATTAAAAGAAGTGTATATGTTGCAATTTTCAAAAATAGTTCGTTCAAGAATAGCTTTTTAGACTTCTTTCCTCTTGCCATTTGGTCGGTTTTAATTCCTCTTTTTCTTTGAAGAATCATTTTTCCGAGATAAATCGCATAAAATGAAAGTAAAATAATTAATGCTGCAAATTGTAGTTTTGTATTAATGTTAAGCAATTCCATAATTTTTTCCCCCAATGATTTTTATTTTTGTCTGTTTAATATTTTAACTATTTCCGAAGTAAACGATTATAAATGTCTGGGTTGTCCTTTGTTTTCAAATTCACACTTGCAAATTTACAAAATTTTCGGTCGATATTTGTCATAGTCGAAAAGCTAAAAGTTAAATTCTTTACTTAGAAAATCTGCGAGGAATTGTCCGCCGAGCAACTGCACGAAGTAGCGCAAATTCACGAAAACAAAACTCGTCTATTCTTGTCGTAAAAGCGGACAGTTCGTCAAAGATTTTTCAGTAACTGATTCCGTCTTTTTTCTTTTTTTACTATGGCTGCTAACGACCGAGGCTAAGTGCATTGGCGGTTTGCGGGAGCATTCGCTGTCGTGAAA
>JACDZH010000348.1 GCA_013426815.1 Paludibacter sp. | reverse complement strand
CCTTATAACAACAATAAATTTTTAAATACCGCTTTTAGCGGACAACAATGATTTCAAACCCAATGTATTCCGAAGTGTGAATAAGTACTTCAAAATGATCTAAAAAGAAATTTATATAACTTGACTTATAAAAACAAAACATGAAGCTAAAAACTTTCTTTAAAACTAACCTTTTTGCAATTGCGATGATGGTTGGAGGTGTGAGTACTTGGGCACAAGTAAACATTATTCCAGTTCGTACTGATGTTACTGGTTTTACCAACTGGACCGACACAGGTGTTACCGGTACTAATTACATTCAATTACTTACGGCAACATCTGTAACGGTATCACCAACAATGAATTTTAACTCATTTACTGCAGAAACTTTGAATTTTAAAGCAAGAACTTATGGTGGAGTTGTAACAGGTGAAAATGATGTTTTTGTTGCCATCTCCACAGATAATGGAAGTACCTGGACCGATATTGGAGCACGGACTCCCACATCTAGTTCACTTACAGCAATGACTTCTTTCGATCTCAGATCATTTAACGGAACACAAGTTAAGGTTAAGTTTTACGTTAAAGGTATTAGTAATAATCTGGGAGTTGGTATTGATGATGTTACATTTTCTGGAATTGCAGTAACTTGCAGTACCCCCAATCTGGCATTTGCAACTGTAACTTATAATAAAACGGAGGGTGATGCATCATTTACTCAAACAGCCACAACATTAAATGAAACCACATCAATAGCATATTCAAGCTCAGCACCAACTATTGCAGCCGTTAATACAACAACCGGTGAAATAACAATTGGAAATGCCGGTTCAGCAATAATTACTGCAACACAAATAGCCGGAACACACAATACTGTGGATTATTGTGAAGCATTAGCAACTTATACTATTAATGTTGCTGCGGTGCCTTGTAATTCATCCAATCTTACCTTCACCACATCAATATTGAATAAGATTGTTGGTGATGCCACTTTTACCCAAACAGCAATTACCCTAAATACTGCATCACCTATTATTTATTCCAGTTCTGCTCCAGCTGTGGCTGCAGTTGATGCTTCTACCGGTGCAATAACACTCGGTATTGCCGGTTCGGCTATTATCACCGCTAATCAGACAAGAAGTGACGGATTTTGTGTTGCTACTGCGGTTTATACTATTTATTTAAATTCTAAAATACCATCTATTGCCGTTACCGATATAACTAGTATGGATTTCACGGCGAATGTTGCAAGTACAGATACCAAAACTATAACTGTTGGTGGAACAAGATTAACTGCCGATATTGGCTTGGTACTTTCGGGTGCAAATGCCAATCTTTTTTCACTTTCTTTTAGTTCTTTGGCTCAATTGGGTGGAAATGCTGGCAATACATTTGTTACTATCACATATTCACCTATTATTGCAGGAAATCATGCAGCTACATTGACTTTTTATAGTACAGGGGCTACTTCAGTTTCGCTTTCGCTGACAGGAACTGCTACTGGTACTTCTGGAATTTTCAATCCTTACAGTTCATTAGCCGTATCGGTTGAAAATGGAAGTATTTTATTATCATCCGAAGGTGGTGAAATAGTTGAAGTTTTCAATACTATAGGTCAAAAATTGTTCAGTAAATTGACTGTAGCAGGTATAAATGTCATTAAAGTAAATGAAAATGGTGTAGTGATTGTAAAAGTTAGAAACCTTGCTTCAAAAGTGATTTTAAAATAGTTGAAAGTTAAAAGTTTACATTTGATAAATTAAAAAGGGCTATCCGTTATAGGATAGCTTTTTTCGTATTCGTGAACAATCCACAAAGAGCAAGCTATTTGGTAACCTTTGTAGTTTTTTGGAGTTTTGCAAAATCGCTTTTCAATCTTGGAAGTCTCGTCTACAAAATGATTTATGCGGAATTATTATGATTACTGTTAAATTATTTTACTTTCAATCATTACCACAAAATTATCGGACTGTTAAGTATATTTCCGAAATACTAACAGAAAAGGTGGAGTTCCACTGACATTTTAAAAAATGGAATGATATTTGGGTGAAATAATTCCAGACATACACAAAGGAATTCCATAACTAATCCTGGTTACCCTCATTTAATAGTTTTACCAGATTAAATCGAAAATTGATATTTGGCATTCATCTTTCAAATTCACAATTCGTTAGTTGAGTTTTAGTGAAATATTAGAAACACATACACAAAAAAAATAATTCCTCCAATGATACTTTCTGAGATTTTTAATCCTTTCTTTAGCGGAAAAAATATTCAACATGTAAAATCCACATGCACAAAAACTTTCCTCCTGAAAATGTCCAAACCATTGCATTTACAAAGAGTAAATATAATTTGATAATTCCTTTTTTTTATTTTTTTTACACTACTGACCGACAAACATTATTGAGAAAACACAAAAAAAAAATAGGG
>JACDZH010000347.1 GCA_013426815.1 Paludibacter sp. | reverse complement strand
TATAAGAACAACTAAAACCAATGTTTAACCTGTAGCCATATTCTAGGATAAGACAAAAAAAAACGACACGACAACTGTCACACCTTAAAATTTTGAGTATCAAACTGTCAAACATTAAAACAGACACAGTATGAACAGAATTATTTTAATCGGAATTGCAACGGCTTTTATGATGTCTTGCAATCCATCAACTCAAAACAAAAAGGAAATGACAATGGAACGACAAACGTCAGGAATGGTGGAAATCACCACATTTAAACTCAACCAAGGAGTAACAGAAAAAGACTTTGAGCAATCTGCACGTTCAATGCAAAAGGACTTTTTAGAGAAGCAAAACGGGTTTATAAAAAGGACTTTGACAGTTTCAGAAGATAGCATTTGGACTGACGTAGTTTTTTGGAAAGACCAACAAAGTGCTGAGAAAACAATGAAACTTGCTGAAACATCAGAATTGGTTCTGCCTTTTATGGAAAAAATTGATTTTAACTCTGTTAAAATGAACCTAACAACCCCAGTCATCATTGAAGAATGAATGCAAAGCAATTAGAGAATTGGATTTTAGACAACTATCAAGATGTAATCGTAACAGATGCTTATCGTGAGCGAAGTTTCTTTTACAATCTTGATGGTTCCTTGACAAAAGGAATATACTTTTCCACTATAAAAGAAAGTGACGAACCCAATGACAAGGCTTCCTATTTAGAAAGAGATGGAATTTATCGTTTAAGTGTTGGCGTTGGTAAAAAAACAATACCAATAATTATTTGTCGATATTCCAAAACGACCAGCAAAAGGTGAGTTAGTAGAACTTGATTTTGATTTCAGCACCACAGGAATGATAATGCCACACCTTATTTATACTTGGTTAGGTTGGGTTGGGTTTGAATCAATAATCCTGAGAGTGAAAACTTAGATTTGCTAAAACATCTTTTAGATATTTCTAACCAAAATGTACAGACCAAATTCGCAAAGAAAAATGAGTAATCCATTTCAAACCCAATATCAAGACAAAGACGATAATGAACTTATTGCACAAGCAAGGGAAGGTTCAAAAATCGCCTTAGAAACATTGATAAAAAAGCATCAGCACTACATTTACAATGTGGCTTTGAAAATGACGTTAAGCCCTGTTGACGCAGAAGATGTAACACAAGAAGTATTGATAAAAGTCATTACTAATCTTGCCCAATTCAAAGGCGAAAGCAATTTTAGGACTTGGCTATACCGGATTACTTTTAATCACTTTTTAAAAATGAAAAAGGTTTGGTTAGAAGATTACATCACTTCTTTTGATCAATACGGCAGTGAACTTGAACAAATGCCAGATACAGACCTATCCGAATTGGAAAAAGCAGAGATGAAAGAATTAATACAAGAAGCAAATATTAGTTGTATGAGTGGAATGTTGTTGTGTTTGGATAGAGAACAACGTTTGGTTTATGTTTTGGGAGAAATATTTGGTTTTGACCATAAAATAGGCTCACAAATGTTGGACATTACCAAAGATAATTTTCGTCAAAGACTTTCAAGGGCAAGGAGAGACCTTTACAATTTTATGAATTACAAATGTGGCTTAATCAACACTTCAAATCCTTGTCGATGCTACCGAAAAACAAAATCATTCATTAAAGCAGGTTGGGTTGATAAGGACAAAATGAAGTACAACGCTTCTTACTTGAAAAAGATAAGTGAAGAAATACCCCAAAAAGCAGAAGACCTTTGCGACTTAACAGAAGTTGAATATGCTGACCTTTTCAGAAATCATCCATTTCAAGAAAAAGAACATCATAAAAAACTATTTTCAAACTTGCTGACAGACGACAGAATTTCGAAATTGTTTAACCTGAACTGAAAGAAAGATTGGCTTTAACATCGGTTTTGCAAAATGGCGGATTCAGTGCTTCATTGAGAGTTTAGTGCAAAGTTCAAGTTCAGTTTTTCAATTGAACATTTGTGCTGAAAATCCGCCACTTCGCAAAGCATTTTTCGTTACCAACAAGCCGAAATAAAAAGAAGATAAGACCAATTTGCTATAAAAACTGACAGAATACAGACAAGAAAAAAATGAAGAAATCCACGCACAAAACAGTACATTTATTACAGATTATAATTTTAGGAATAATGATAGAATTGGATATTTTTCGATTGGTAGAATTGCAAATCGTTATGAATCAATAAAATCACCTATTCTTTTGTCAATAGGTATAGATATGCCTTTTAATACACCAAGTTGTGGTTTAGGATATTCATTGGATTTTTCGCCTTCAATATCAATTGGTTATAAATTGTAGTAGGTTTCGAAATGTGCGGGTTTGGTACCATGTATCTTTAATCGTTGCCAAACGCGCATTGTTTCGTCTTTCCTGTTTTACGCATGACAATTATTAACACTTATAACAATCAAATAATCAATT
>JACDZH010000346.1 GCA_013426815.1 Paludibacter sp. | reverse complement strand
CTTCGATGCCGACAAGGTGCAGAAGGATCTCAACGCCCAGGTGGTGATTACCCAGAAATTCAACGAGGTAGCACCAAAGGCAGCGGCAGATTACTGCAAAGGCAAAACTGCTGACTTGAATAAACAGGCGGAGCAGGAAACAGACCCAGCCAAAAAAGCAGAATTACAAGCCGAAGCAAAGGAGTGGGCACCAGGCGGAACCTACAATAGAGCCATTAATATCATCATTGCGGCGGCTGGCGGCGGTGTTGACGGTGCGGTTTCATCTGTTACAAAAGAATCTCTCGCTTGGGCAGCCAACAAGATGCGGCAAGAGATGATTGATGACTCGAAGAAGTTTGCCGGTTTATGTGTAGCCGGAACGAATGATTGCAGAAGCAATGCTTCCGGCAAAAGCGAGGGGGTGAACGGAGATGGGTTTAAGTTGGCAGGGGGACGTATTGTTCTCGATAAATGGTGTGCTGATGGCCGTTGCACACCTGATTCAACAACAAGTAGTGGGTATGCACAGAATCCTGACGGAACAGTTATCTTCAGACCCGGAAATGATGATGAAGGTAGGCAGCTTACCATTGATGGTTTTTTGAAGAAACATTCTGATTGGCAAAGTCCGATGGGAGGGCATCAAGGTGGGGATGGGGTTATGGGATTACTTGGAGTAACGATTGGTTATCAAAAAGGTTCATTGTTTGACAAGATCGCGGAATCTTATGCTGGAACGCATGACACTTTGAATAGCCTATTATGGTATGACATTAATGGGAATGCACAAAATTTAGATGGGCTTGCTAAGAGTGCTGGAGAGGCATCTAATTATGTTAATGTAGGAGTGGCAACACCTTTTGCTTTAAGTACATTATTGCCGCCCGAGGTATGGAATACAATTATGGTGAGCATTCAAAATGCTCGATAGGCAGGTGAAGAGATGAAAAAAATAGTCATATCTATCGCGATTTGTATTGTCTGTTTTTGTCTTGCCGCGTGTTTTGGGGACGGAGGCTGGCATGGAGGGCCTTGGTAATAGGAAATAGCGTCTAATTAGAATCACCAGGATTCATACCGTCTCAACGCTCTCATGGCAAAGCAAAAAAAGGTGACTGCGACCAACGTGCTAGTCGCAACCCCTTTTGTGCTGGGCGTTTTGTTGCCGCCTGAAGTCTGGAATGCGATTTCCTGTTTAATTAAATTGAAGTAACAAGGAAAATTTAATGAAGAAGTTTTTAAGGGTGATTTTTTTGATTATTTTGATTGTTATTGTTGTCGCTTGCGCTAGACAATTTGGTCAAGGTCGCTAACGAGACAACTATTGTGGCAACCCCTTTTGCGCTGAGTGTTTCACTGCCTCCGGAAGTGTGGACAGCCATAAGTGTCGGGCTGCAGGGAATAACTCCATGAAATCAATTCATTACATAGTGTTCTTGTGTCTGATCCCCTTCAGCCTAACGGCTTGCTTCAGAGTAAACGGCACTCTAGAAGAGCAGCTCTCGAACATTCCGTGGCCCGCCATTAACTTAGAAGACCAGGGCTGCCAAAATATTTCTGGAACATACAAGAGCAAAGAAACCGTATTACTGGGGCAATTTGATCTCAGGAATTCATGGTTTGACAATAGAAACAATACATATGAGAATTATAAAGAGGTGCCTTTTGTACCTGTGATAAAAACCAAAAAGCCGATGCCAGGGCAAAAGTTTTCACCTGATGACACGACCTACGTTTATTCAGACTCAACCGATTTTTACGAAAAATCTTATACGCTTATCCAACACACTAGAAATGCACTGACTATTTCATTAATAGGACAAGAAGGTACACTCTACAAGCAATATAAAATATTAGTGTCACCTCCACATATGGGATGCTACAAGGGGGAGCTTGTGATTAGGATTGCAAATGCAATTGGTGGGACGGAGGGAGGGCTAGGCTCAGCTTATGCCACTGAGAGTCATTTCCGAAAATTGTCAGACGGCAGCCTGGAGGTACATATACAATCACGAGAGTGGTACTACAGCTCCTTCAGAGGACTAATTGGAATTGATACTGAGGGGCGCGCTTCTGGAGTCGAGCCCAGAAAGAGAGATGTTCTTTTGATATTTCCACAAGCTGACAAGGAGCTGGGCGTCAACATCGGCAAGGGTTTTGATCCCGGCAGCAAGCTCACCCTCCAGCAAGAGAATGGTGCCAGGCTTTCAAGGTAATCAATGCAAGTTTTCGCCCATTGGCATTGGGTCATCCCGGAAGCAGACCGATCTGCTGGCGGGCGGCGACATCACCATCCAGGCCGGGGAGAACAAGAGCCGTGAGGAGCATTTCAAGAAGGTGACCAAATCCGGGCTGATGAGTACCGGCGGGGTGGGGTTCACCGTCGGTAGTCAGATGCAGTCCACCGATCAGAAAGGCTGGACGACCACGGCCTCGGC
>JACDZH010000019.1 GCA_013426815.1 Paludibacter sp. | reverse complement strand
TGCCGTGGCAAATAACGATTGATCCTTTTCTAGGGGTGCTGAGTAGTTACTTCATAACACGTGCAGGTGTAATCTAAATTTATTAATTAAGATTTCAAAATTTTAACTCTGAATTAATTTAATCAAAAATCTCAGTTTAAATAGTTAATTAAAAAAAATATTTATGTCAAAATCGATTTCTTTATTTTTTGTGTGCGGATTACTATCTATAGGCTTACTAACTGCCGAAAATCCAATTTATTTGAATAAAAAATATTCGGTTGAAAAAAGGGTAAATGACCTAATGAATCGAATGACCCTTGAAGAAAAAGTGGGTCAGATGTGTCAATATGTTGGTAATCAACATATTAGAGCTACCGAAAATAACATGACAAGTGAAGAAATGCAAAAAAGCGATACCTATGCTTTTTACCCCGGACTTCATTCTTCTGATATTGAAGCCTTGGCTGCAAAAGGATTAATAAGTTCATTTACAAAAGTACTTACTGCCGAAGAATCAAATTATCTTCAGGCAATTGTTCAAAAATCGCGTTTAAAAATTCCGTTTTTAAATGCACGTGGAGGTATGCATGGCGATGCTCAAGCTTTCGGAACAACTGTATATCCTACGCCAATTACTTTGGCAAGTAGTTGGGATACTACTATTGTTTACAAAATTGCCAAAGAAACTGCCAAAGAAATGCGGGTGAATGGTTGTGTCTGGAATTTTGCGCCTAATTTTGATGTATCAACCGATGCACGTTGGGGCAGAATTGGTGAAACCTTTGGAGAAGATCCTTTTTTGGTTACCCAATTGGGATTGAAAATGTTAAAAGCCTATCAGGAACCTGCCGATGGTAATGCAATAAATATGATTGCCAATGCCAAACATTTTATTGGCGGAGGAAAATCGGTGAATGGTACAAATGCAGCACCTGTTTCGATTGACGAAAGAACACTTCGTGAAATTTATTTACCGCCATTCAAAGCCGCTATTGAGGCGGGTGTTTCTTCTATTATGGCGGCACACAACGAATTAAATGGTGTTCCCTGCCATGCAAATAAGTTATTGCTTACAGATATTGCTCGCTCTGAATACGGTTTTAATGGTATATACGTGAGCGACTGGATGGATATTGAATATGTTGAGAGCAAGCATCATGTTGCAGAAAACATGAAAGAAGCAAGCTATCAGGCAATTATGGCCGGTATGGATATGCACATGCATGGTCCCGGTTTTTTTGAACCTGTGCTGGAGTTAGTCAAAGAAAAAAGGATTTCGGAAATGCGAATAGATGAAAGTGTACGACGAATACTAACTGCTAAATTTAAGCTTGGATTATTTGAACAAGGAGTACTCGATACTAAAGTGAGAGACTCAGTATTGTTTCATAAAAATCATCAACAAACAGCATTGGAAGCTGCCCGCAAATCCATCGTATTACTTAAAAACGAAAAAAACATATTACCTTTAGTGAAAGGAAAATACAAAAACATTTTGATAACCGGGCCAAATGCCAATAATCAGGCAATTAATGGTGACTTTGCCGACAAACAACCCGATGAAAATGTAACAACCATTGTTGAAGGATTGAAACAAATTGACCCTACTTGTAATTTCGACTATTTCAATGTGGGCGATATTCCTCATAAACTAAACAGTGAGTTAATTGCTGAAGCCAAAGAACGGGCAACAAAAGCCGAATTGGCGATTGTTGTGGTGGGGGAAGTCTCTTCGCGCTGGGATTGGAAAAACCGTACTTGTGGCGAAAGTGCCGACAGAGCAGAAATAAATCTGTTCGGACTTCAACCGCAATTAGTTTCGGCAATTGCCGAAAGCGGCACGCCGGTAATTCTGGTGTTGGTAAACGGACGACCCAATTCGGTAGAGGAAATTCAGAAAAAAATACCTGCTATTATCGAAGCATGGGAACCCGGTTGTAAAGGAGGAATAGCAGTTGCCGAAATTATATTCGGAGATGTAAATCCTTCCGGTAAACTGCCAATTACGATTCCACGCAGTTCATCTCAAATTTCGATTACATACAATCACAAACCCACACATTTCTGGCATCCATATCTCGATATACCTGCCTCAACACCCTTATATCCGTTTGGATTCGGGTTGAGTTATTCAACATTTAAATACGAAAATTTACAGTTAAATAAAAAGGAAATTAACGCCAACGAAAACGTTACAGCAAGTATTGACATTACGAATACAAGCAATATTACCGGTGATGAAATTGTACAACTATACTTGCGCGACAAGGTAAGTTCGGCATCGCGTCCTGTAAAAGAGTTGAAAGGTTTTCAGCGTATTTCGTTAGAAGCGGGCGAAAAGAAAACTGTTCGTTTCGAAATTAAGCCCGAAATGCTCAAGTTTTATGATGTAAATATGAAATGGACTTCCGAACCCGGCGAATTTGTGGTCATGGTTGGTAAATCGTCGAACGATAAGGATTTGAAAACGTTGAATTTTACTTTAAAATAAATTCAATTAGCAATTATCCAAAAATTGGGAAAAATTTAAAATCAAGTAATGTGAAAGATATAGTATTGTTATTTTGAACGCTAAGAACGCTAAGTAAGAAAGCCGCTAAGATAAAATTTACGTTGCGACTTAATGTCTTAGCAACTTTGCGTTTAAAAAAATTTGAGTTTAGCAAATACGACATAAAATTAATAATTCTACTTAAAAGCAACTCAAATACTGATTCAACAAAAAATTAAAATATGATTAAATCTATTTCATTATTAATCCTTTGTGGAATATTTTCTCTAAACATACTCAATGCTGAAAATCCGGTTTATTTGAATAAAAAATATCCGGTTGAAAAACGTGTAAACGATTTATTGAAGCGTATGACTTTGGAAGAAAAAATAGGTCAAATATGTCAATATATTGGTCCGGGTCACATTCGTACTACCGAAAAGAATTTAACGATAGAACAAGTTCGAAAAAGAACTTCAAACACGCTTTATCCGGGGGTTCATTCTTCCGATATTGAAGCATTGAATGAACAAGGACTAATCGGCTCATGTACTAAAGTTCTTACTGCCGAAGAAACGAATTATCTGAATTCGCTTATACAAAAATCACGTTTAAAAATACCAATATTAAATGCCCGTGGTGGTGTACATGGCGATGGACAGGGTGTTGGCACAACATTTTATACTACACCCATTAGTCTTGCAAGTAGTTGGGATACAGCATTAATTTATCGAATTGCAAAAGAAACTTCCATGGAAATGCGTGCAAATGGTTGTTCGTGGAATTTTGCTCCAAATATTGATGTAGTAACCGAACCACGATGGGGTAGAGTAGGCGAAACTTATGGTGAAGACCCTTTTTTGGTAACCCAAATGGGTTTGAATATGATTAAAGGTTTGCAGGAGCAGGCAAACGGAAATTCGATGAATATGATTGCTTGCGCCAAGCATTTTATTGGTGGAGGACAATCGGTAAATGGAACGAATGGAGCACCTTCTTTTATTGACGAAAGGTCGCTTCGCGAAGTGTTTTTACCACCTTACAAGGCTGCCATCGGTGCAGGAGTAGCCACCATGATGGGTGCTCACAACGAATTGAATGGTGTTCCTTGTCATGCCAATAAAGGATTATTGACTGATTTGGTCAGAACCGAAAATGGTTTTAAAGGTTTTTATGTGAGCGATTGGTTGGATATTGAATACCTTGTATCCAAACAGCATGTTGCCGAAAATATGAAAGAAGCCAGTTTTCAGGCTATCGATGCAGGTATGGATATGCACATGCACGGTCCCGGATTTTTTGAGCCGGTTGTTGAATTAGTGAAAGAAAAACGTATTTCGGAAATGCGGATTGACGAAAGTGTTCGTCGAATTCTGGAGGCTAAATTCCGACTTGGCTTATTTGATGAGCCCGAATACGACCTGAAAGTCAGAGATTCAATTGTGTTTAACAAAGCACATCAAAAAACGGCTTTAGAAGCCGCACGGAAATCGATTGTTTTGCTTAAAAACGAAAAAAACATTTTGCCATTAACGAAAGGAAAATACAAAAACATAATGATTACAGGGCACAGTGCTAATAGTCAGGCAATTAATGGCGACTGGTACGACAAACAGCCTGATGATAATATCGTAACAATTCTGGAAGGTTTAAAACAGATTGATCCTGATTGCTCGTTTGACCATTTTGATGTTGGAAACATTCTACAGAAACTTACCGAAACAATGATAACTGATGCAAAAGAACGTGCATCCAAAGCCGAATTGGCGATAGTTGTAGTTGGTGAGTTTTCGCTACGTTGGGATTGGGAAAATCGCATCTGCGGCGAAGAGGCTGACAGGGCTGAAATTAATTTGTATGGTCTTCAATCTCAATTAGTAGCTTCAATTGCCGAAAGCGGTACACCGGTTATTTTAGTGATTGTAAACGGACGACCCAATTCGGTTGAAGAATTGGAGAAAAAAATACCGGCTATTATTGAAGCCTGGGAGCCGGGTTGCAAAGGTGGAACAGCACTTGCCGAAATTATTTAAGGCGATGTTAATCCTACTGCGAAACTACCGATAACAATTCCGCGAAGTTCGGCTCACTTGTTAATGCCTTATAATCACAAGCCTACACAATACTGGCGTCCGTATATTGATAAACCTTATACTCCATTGTATCCGTTTGGTTTTGGCTTAAGTTATTCTACTTATAAATACGAGAATCTGCGCTTGAGTAAAAATGAAATTTCCAATACTGAAAGTTTGATCGCCAGTGTAGATGTAAACAATACAAGCAAAATTGCAGGTGAAGAAATTGTTCAATTCTATCTGAATGATAAAATACGCTCTGTTAAACAGCCTGTTAAAGAATTAAAAGGGTTTAAACGTATTACATTGAAGGCGGGCGAAAAACAAACCGTTACTTTTAATATTGAGCCCAAAATGTTGAAATTTTACGATAGAAAAATGAATTGGTCTTCGGAACCTGGTGAATTTTTGGTATTGATTGGAAAATCGTCCGATGACAAAGATTTAAAGAAAATAAGTTTTCAATTAAAATAAAAATGATATGAAGAAATTAATCGTTTTAGCTGTATTTATTAGTTTAGTGATAGTAACTTTTTCTCAAAAGAAAACGCTTAAAAAGGAACTTAATATTCCCTATTACAATGTATCAGTAACAAAATCGGACAATTACATTGCCGAAAAATGTAAGTTGGATGTTTATTATCCTGATTCAATAAAAGGTTTCTCTACCATTGTATGGTTTCACGGCGGGGGCTTATCAGGTGGAAACAAAGAACTACCAGTACAACTTATTCAAAATGAGGTTGCTATAGTTAGTGTTGGTTATCGGTTAAACCCCAAGGTTAAGTGCCCGAAATATATCGAAGATGCTGCAGCCGCTGTTGCTTGGACATTTAATAATATTGAAAAATATGGAGGAGATAAAAAGAAGATATTTGTGTGCGGACATTCGGCTGGTGCCTATCTTACTACCATGATTGGATTGGAAAAAAAGTGGTTGGCAGCTAATAATATCGATGCCAATCAAATTGCCGGACTTTTTTCACTTAGTGGAAACGGTATTACGCATCCAACAATACGAAAAGAAAATGGAATTTCTGATAAAGTTCCTATTATCGACCAATTTGCACCGCTTTATCATGTACGGGCGGATGCTCCTCCATTGATATTAATGACCGGTGACCGTGAAAAAGAATTCTATGGCAGATACGAGGAAAATGCGTATATGGCTCGTATGATGAAATTAACCGGACATAAGGAAACGGTTTTATATGAATTTGATGGTTACGGTCATGGCATGCGAGTACCCGGATTTCCACTTGTTTTTAAACACATCACAATTATTACTGATAAAATGAATAAAAGCAGTAAGTAGTTTATAGTAAGTAGTTTATAGTAAGTAGTTTATAGTAAATAGTTTATAGTTTATAGTAGATAGCTGATATTTTTTGTGGTTTTTCAGAAAAAAATAATGAATTATGTTTTATAACATATTTTTTAGTGTCCACAAAAATCAGTTAATTGTATTTATTATAAATAACTTATTATTCAAAATGAGAAATAATATTGTTCTATTAATATTTTTAGCAATTGCATGAATCACACATGCGTATTTATTTATCCAACTTGAATATATTTTATTTCGTTAGAATAAATTATTAAATGTTACAAAATTACAAATATGCCAAATTAATATTTATTATGTGTTTTATCAAAAAAAAACTATGTAAATTGCAAACTATATGAGATTATTCCCACACATGATAAATAAATCTCTCAATTTTATATATGTGATTCATTATTAACAATTTAAATTTAAAAAAGATGAAAATTTTTACAAAAAAAATGGCTATTGCTCTATTCATGAGTGTCTTTTTCGTGTCTTTTACTTTTGCTGCTGAGTATTCAATTAATGTAAGCCCAAATGCTCCCGATTCTACGAGTTTGATAAAGGGACTTAAAGGATTATTAAAAGTTACTACCCTGGCAGATGGAGATATTATTAATGTGAATGTGCTTGAGGGTGAATTATTGGAGCCAATAAGTGCGTTTGTACAGGCCAATCCTGCTCAAATAAATCTGCAAGGTAAGACAAATTTAACTATTAATATTATTGGTCGTGGTGCCGACAAATCAGCTTTGAAAGGTAACTATCCTACTCAACTAAGCAGACTATGGCAGCAAAATGATGCAACTCTAACTGGTGTTACATTTAATTTTAAGAACCTTACATTTAAGAACTTTGGTTCAAATGTAAATAGTAGTGGTGGAAACGGTGTAATATTTAATTTGTCTGTTGGTTCAGGAAATTATAATTTCGAAAATGTAGTGTTTACAAATAATACGGGCAGATCGTTGTTTAGTGTAGGTAATTCTACATTTAGTATGAAGTTTAATAATTGCTTGTTCAAAGAAAATCACTTAATACCAACAACAAATCCGAATACAATGAATGGTATAATTAATAATTCCAATACTGCACCTACCAATGGTGGAGCAGCTAATTTGGAAGTTAAAAACTGTACATTTATGTCGAACGATTTTAAAGCATTGTCAACTACCGGAACACAGGCTTCGGCACAAGGAGCTTTAGTATATGTTGGACCTGGTAAAGCTGGGGGTACTGCTACAACCATCGAAAATTGCGTGGCTATAAACAACCGTTTTATCGAAGGTTTGACTGATGCAGTTTCGAGTATGATTTATATAAATTCAAATACTGCTACAAGTCCTCTTTCCACATTGACATTGAATAATAACTTATTTATCGACAATGCTCGTGCTGCAAGTATGGATAAAGATATATTTATAAACAATCCGGCAAATATTGATATCACTTCCGATAAAAACATTACCCAATCGGCTATTCAAATTGATGGTGCTATCGCAGAACCTGTAACCTATAAAAATTTAAATTTTACAGGTTTGAAAATTTCTGCCGACTATACTTATACCGACCCACGCATTGCCTTTACCATGGATGGTGCATTGCCACTACTTACTGCCGATGCCTATGGTGTAGGTAAAGTTACTTATACCGGCAATGGTGGCACTCCAACACCTCAAGGTTTAAAATCGGTAAATTCGAGCAATATCAAATTCTTGGCTTCGCCTAAATCATTGGTTGTAGAGGGTGCTGAGATAGGTTTGCAAATCGAAGTTTATTCCATGTCCGGTTCATTGGTTTCCAGAACTTTAAATGCTACTTATCGTACTCCAATTGCTATCAAACAAGGTTTATATCTTGTAAAGGTAGGCAACTTTGCTCAAAAAGTTCAAATAAACTAAATAAATTTTAGTATATATAATTTGACACCTCAACCCCTGTTTGGAGGTTGAGGGGTCAAAAATATAAAAATCAGATACTTTTTCTTTGTTAAGTAATAGGAATTGTTCATTATTAATATGTTGTTGAACATTATTTTTGACGGAACACATTTTGTAGAACAAAGGGACTTATAGTATTGATTTGAATTTTACGAGTCGTAAAATTACGATTCAAACCTGGTTAATAACCTAATTTAAACAATTAATAACCAATTAATATATATTTATTATAATTCTAATACAAAAAAAAATCATGACAAAAAAGTACTTTCTTTTAATTGCGATTATTGTAGCAATAAGCGTAGTTGTGAATGCTGCTGTTCGCCGGGTAATCCCCGGTACTGATGCAACAGCAGGAGATGGATCCAACTGGACAACCCAGGCCTATGGTGGAACTGCCGGTTTAAAGGCAGCAATTGCAGCTTCATCTGCTAACGATGAAGTTTGGGTGAAAACCGGAACATATTTAACCGGAGCCACTCGTGCTGATTATTTTTCATTTGTAAGTGGCGTAAAAATTTATGGAGGATTTGACGGAACAGAAACGCTGCTTTCAGAAAGAAATTGGGCTAACAATGTAACTATTTTAAGTGGTGATATTGATAACAATGATACAGGAGGTATACCTACAAATACCAATAGTTACCATGTAATTTACAATGCTGCCGATCTTGCAATGGCTCCTGTTTTAGACGGGTTTACCGTTTCGGGTGGTTATGCAAATAACGGTACAGCAAATGACATTAAGGGAGGTGGTATCTTTTTAAATAATCTTACCAACGGAGCTATAATCGAAAATTGTACAATAAAAGATAACGTTGCTGTTAATAATAATGCTCAAGGTGGTGGTATATATGTCAGCACTTGTTCTTCAATAGCTGTTACTAATTGTATGATTAAAAACAATGCTTCAAGCGGTGGCAATACGGCAAACGGTGGAGGTGTATGGATGGTAAATGTAGGATGTACATTCAATAATTGCAAGATTCAAAATAATTATTCTTGTTTGGATTATTTTGCTACTCCAAAAACCTATGGAACAAGTGGTTTTGGTGGTGGTTTATATATAAATTTAAACGCTTCGGGTGGTGGGAAAAACGCTACATTTAACAATTGCCTAATTAGTAATAATTTTGGTGCTAAAGGGGGTGGTATTTATGTTAACACCGGTAATACTCCTGGATCTGCTGTAACAATTACCTTTAATAATCTTACAGCTGCTAATAACTGGGCTCTTACAAATGCCGGCGGATTTTTAGCTACAACTATTAATTCTCCTGCAGCTTTAAATATTAATAATAGTATTTTCTATGGAAATACATGTAGTCAAGCCGCGACTAATAATGGGCAAGCTACTATTGCTACAATTGCGATGAAGAATTCGGTAATTCCGGCAAGTTTTAATTCCGTTTTATCTGTAAAAACTGCCTGTATTGACAGCGACCCTTTGTTTGTAGATGCTAATGCTAATGATTTCAAACTTCAGAACACATCACCCTGTATCAATGCTGGTGATAATACACTTAATATAACTACCACCGATATACGTGCCGCAGGATACCCCCGCAAGAATGGTACCATCGATATGGGTGCATACGAAACTACAGGTTTTGATAATGAGTGGGTTGGAACATCCACAGATTGGGCTACAGGGTCGAACTGGAGTTTGGGTACTGTACCCGGAAATACCGAATTGATTTTTGTAAAAGCTGCTACTAGCAATCCGGTTATCAGTACAGCTGTTACTTGCGGAAGTTTAATTATTGGTTCGGGTGCAACATTAACAGTGGCAAAAAACGGAAAATTGGATGTTACAGGTTCATTATCCAACAGAGTGGGAAATACAGGTTTAGTAATAGAATCTGATGCCACAGGCACAAGTACAGGCTCACTTAAACACACTACAGCGGGTGTAGCTGCCACAGTCAGTCAGCGTCTCAGTGCTGCGCGTAATTGGTATATTTCGTCTCCTATCAGTAATGCCAATGTACCAGTGGGTAAAACTTATTATAAATACATCGAGGCAGGAACTAATCCTAATCCTGTTGCTCCTGCTACTGCATATTGGGCAGCTGTAGGCGAAGCTGTTTCGATGACAGCAGGTGTTGGCTATATAGCACAACCAACCGAAGCATCTACCCTTACTTATGCAGGTACATTAAATACCGGTAATGTGGTTGTTACATTGACGGTTGATGGTGTAGCTTTTACCGGATACAACCTGGTTGGAAATCCATATCCTTCTCATATTGCATTTACCGATGCTGTTGCAACTGCGGTTAATATAGAACCTACCATCTGGTATCGCACTAAAGTAGATGCTAACCCTTACTCTTTTATCACCTACAATGCACCTTCGGGAGTGAGTGTGCCGGCAGGAGGTTCCGATGGCTATATTCCACCTATGCAGGCATTTTGGGTAAAAGCAAAGGCAGCGGGTACACTTCAGTTTACCAATGCCATGCGGGTACAAAGTGCAGATGCTACAACTGTACTGAGAGCTCCCAAAATAAACAATACTAAAATTGTACGTATTCAGATTTCTAACGGTACTATAAGTGATGAAGCAGCCATTTATTTTAATGAAAATGCTACGGATGCTTATGATCGCTACGATTCACCAAAATTCAGCAATACAAATCCGGTTGTTGAGATTTTTTCTCCTGTTGAAACAAAACACTTAGTTATCAATGGTTTAAACGAAATGAGGTACGATACCGAAATTCCAATTGGCTTTATGAGTAATTCGGCAAGCAATTTAAGTATTTCAGCTACCGAAATGTCAAACTTTGAATTCGGTACACGCCTTATTCTGAAAAATAACCGTACACTTGCTGAAAATGAGCTTTCAGTTGGCACAACTATTAATTTTAGTACACAAGATGCAACTATTTCAACTGATCTTTATAGCCTTATTTTCCGTGCTCCAGGAAATTCAACTGATATTGAAAAAGCAGCAACTCATAACACACAAGTGTATGTAAATGCGGCTAATCAAATTACGGTTAAGTTCAACCAGGATTCAGAAAACGCTGTAGTTAAAGTATATAGTGCCATAGGTCAGTTAATAACCCATAAAGTCATTACTCAATCCAGCACATTGTTGAATAATATTTCTGAAGCTGGTGTATATTTTGTTAGCATTTTCCAAAATGGTAATGCTATAACTAAAAAAGTAATTTTAAATTAAAAAAATAGGTATAGCCATGAAAAAAATAACAAATAAAACACAAAAATTTCCTTACGTTCAACCATGTATAAAATGCGTAAAACTCGATAACGAAATTTCATTACAATTGGAATCGGAAATACCACCTTTTGGACCAAATGAAACTTACAATCTAAATAAACCGGAGTTTTTTAATACTACTCCTTTTCAAGATAGATCATGTTAGTTTAATTGATATGTAGTTTTTTAATTTAAATTTATCCTGTTGAAGTCAACCCCCGCTGTTAAGTTTATAGCGCGGGGGGTTGTTTTTTTTATTTTTTATGTTTTATAACATAAATTTTGCTGTCCACAAAAATCATGAAATGTCCTTTAGTTTTTAAATGGTATCCAAAAAACCGTGCTTATGTATAAAACGAACATTTAATATTATGTTTTTTTTAAACAACAGAATTAAAATAAATACAAAGTAGTAACAAGTATTTAGTTTCGCGTTACAAAACTGTTTAGCTGGACATTAATTACATAAAACATATCAATAATTATTACATATTACTTATATACTACATTCTTAAGTAGAAAGAACAATATACGTCATCATCTAAATATTTAAATTCCATGAATTGAATGTTTATATCTGCGTTCCATTTCTTTCAATTAAGAAATACGACATTATTTACTTTATATTACTTACATTAGAAAATATTAGAATTAATAACAAAAAAATCTTTATTTTTAAAAATCTATTTTATGAAAGAAAAAACCACTAGAATCTCACATCGCGGCAAAGGCTCAGGGAGTTTATTGTTAGCGATGCTGCGATTGACACTATTAATTTCTTTATTAATAGGCATTGCGAATCCATTTTTTGCACAGACAAGAAATGAAGCCCAACGGAATGTAACAACTCAAAAGAAAATTGCCAAAGGTAAGGTTGTCGATGAGAGTGGATTACCTATTCCGGGTGTTACAGTTAAAATTAAAGAAGGTTCGGTAGGTACCATCACCGATATAAATGGTAATTTTGAGTTGACAGTACCTGCACAGGGGAAAACTATTGTATTTTCGTCCATTGGAATGAAAACAGTGGAACAAAATGCGAACAATGGTAATTACAGCATTGTGCTCCAAGAAAATGCTATCAGCATGGACGAAGTGGTGGTAGTAGCCTATGGCAAGCAAAACAAGGTTTCGGTAACAGGCGCTATCAGTAGTATCGACACCAAGGAGATGATAAAATCACCTACCACTTCGGTTCAAAATGCTTTAGCCGGTCGTTCGCCGGGTTTAACCATCGTACAAAAGAGTGGTGCTCCGGGGCAAGACTTTGCCGATATTTACATTCGTGGAAAAGCCACTTATGGCAACTCCAATCCACTGATTTTGGTGGATGGTATTGAACGTGATATAACCACCATCGACGCAAACGAAATTGAGTCCATCAATATCCTGAAAGATGCTTCGGCTACAGCAGTTTATGGTGTTCGTGGAGCCAATGGTGTAATTGTGGTTACAACCAAGGTCGGCAGCTCATCATCCACACCAAATGTTACTTTTACAGCCAATTATGGTGTTTCGAATCCTACCAGAATGCCACGCTTTTTAAATGCCGGTGAGTATGCCCGAATGACCAATGCAGCAGATTTGAACGATCAAAGAACTCCATCTTCGCCAAATGGTCCAACAACGTATTCCCCCATTTTTTCACAAACGGATATCGAATTATTCGATAATGGTGCTGACCCAATTTTTCATCCTAATATCGACTGGACAGAAACACTTTTGAAAGAAAATGCCCCCCAGCAAAATTATAATGTGAATGTGACCGGAGGTACTTCCAAAGTCAAGTATTTTGTAAGTTTAGGCTATTTCAATCAGGTAGGCAACTTTGGTGGTATGCAAGTATTCAAGGAAGTTCCATCGAATGGTTATATTAACCGTTATAATATCCGTTCGAATACAGACTTTCAATGGACAAAAAAGTTTTCGACTTCACTTAAATTTTCGAGTCAGATTTCGGATGGAACAAATGCCGACTGGGTGGCAGGTAGCGAAGATGTTTTACATGCAGCCTGGTCACAAAGCCCTATAAAGGGATTGCCTATTTACGACAATAAAATTATTATCAATATCCCCGAAATAGACAATTACTCCAATGGTGATAATCCTATATATTTGTATAACCGAAGTTACACTAAACAGTATCAATCGCGTACTACAATAGATTTATCGGCAACCTATAAATTGGATAATATTACCAAAGGGCTTTCTGTCAATGCCAAATTTGCTTATGATAATTATTACAAGCATAATGCCACATACAATCGCACGAACGATTTGTATGAGATACGTCGGACTGCACCTGGTTATGAGGGTGATTATTTCACATTGGTACAAACCGAATTCGAGACACCTTTTACAAGTACACAAAAATTATCATCCAACTATCGTTTGTATTCCGAAGCATCGTTGAACTACGGTCGAACATTTGCCAAAAAACATGCTGTGAATGCCTTGGTATTGGGAACAATGGAACGGTGGTACAAAGGCGGTACACCTGCTTTGCCTTACAACTATATGGGTATAGTTGGGCGTGCCACGTACGATTACAAGAAAAAGTATTTAGGAGAGTTCAATATGGGATTCAATGGTTCGGAAAACTTTGCCGTAGGCAAACAATTCGGATTTTTCCCTGCTTATTCTTTGGGTTATGTAGTATCTGAAGAAGATTTTTTCCCTAAAGATTTTGTAATCTCTTTCCTGAAAATCAGGGGTTCGCAGGGTAAGGTTGGAAATGATAAAGTTGGTAGCGGACGTTTCCTATTTACACCGAGTTCTTATACTTCTGTTGTACCAAATGCTACAAATTCGAATGGTTCAATTCGTTTTGGTGAAGCCAATGCTTTTGCAAGTGGATTCTATAGTGAAGCCAAAATTGGAAATCCTAATATAACCTGGGAAGTTGCCATTAAAACAAATATCGGCTTTGATATGAAAATGTTCGATAATAAATTATCCATAGGTGCCGATTTATTTAAGGAACGTCGTGAAGGAATTCTTGGAAACTATAACAATGTACCTTATACTTTTGGCGATTTATCTATCTTACCATCGTACAACTTGGGTATTGTAGAAAATAATGGTTACGAAATTGAGATTGGTTACCGTAGTTCTAACCGCAAGAAATTTCAGTATTGGATAAACGGTAATTATTCTTTTGCCCGAAATAAAATTGTTTACAACGATGAAATTAAACCCGCTCATGACAATCTTATTCGTACCGGTAAGCCTATAGGTCAGCCATTTATGTTGCTGTCAGATGGATTTTACAATTCCTGGGATGAGGTAAATGACCCAAATCGCATTCCAACAAAATGGGACAATAATGTGCAGCCAGGCGATTTGAAATTTAAAGATTTAACTGGTGATAATTATGTGGATGAAAACGATGTAACTGCAGTGGGCTATGGTTCAATACCCGAAATTACTTATGGTGTTAACTTTGGATTACGTTGGGTGAATTTCGATTTCTCAGCTTTGATTCAGGGAGCTGGTCACATGTCGAATTATTACAATACGCCTATATTTATGAACATTAAATGGTCCGCACGTACGGAAGCAGATTATGATGCATGGACAGCCGAAAAATATGCCGCCGGTGATAAGATTTTATACCCTCGTTTGAGTAATGGTTTAACAAACGCCAATAGCCAACAAAATTCATTTTTGAATATTGATGCCAGTTATGTTCGTTTAAAGAATTTGGAAATAGGCTATACCTTAAGTACCAAGTTCACCAAGAAATTCGGTTGCGAATCGTTAAGGGTATATTCCAGCGGTCAGAATTTGGCGTTGTTGTCGAAAATGAAGTATTGGGATCCGGAATCGGTTCGTAACACCGACAGGCAGTATCCGGTAACTATAGTTATCAATTTTGGATTAAAAGCAAATTTTTAAGTAAATACTATGTATAAAACATTTAAAGTAATAAATATGAAATTCACCAATATTAATCGAAAACTTATACCAATTGTGCTATTATCAGCATTGATTGGTATGAGCTCCTGTCAGGATTTTCTGGAGCAACCCACCGATTCCATTACCACGCTCGATTCGGTTTTTGCCAATCCTGATAATGCTATGTTCGCATTTTACAATGCTTACAATGTATCTCTTACTTGGAACAGAGGTCTCAGACAATACCCTAATACAGGAAATCAATTAGCTTATGGCTACCCTCTGAATCCTACAGGAGGAACTCTTTTCGGAAATGGGGGTAACGCTCAAACTATGTTTTATAGCGATGAAGCATCACAGGAATTGTTATCTGGAAACACAGCCATTTTATTTATATTTGGGAACTGGGGTCCATCTGGCAATTATCAACGTGAGTTTCCTACTGTGGGAGTAATGAGTGCAATCAGAGCTTGTAATATTTTTATCGAAAATGCTCCTAACGTTCCACTTATGACAACTCCCAAATGGGTATGGAATGAAGCATTTCGGAATCAGGTGATAGCCGAGGTACGTATTTTACGTGCATTTTTGCATTTCGAGAATTTCAGACGTTTTGGCGGTATGCCTATTTTGGATAAGGTGTCAAAATTTGAAGAAACACCAGGTCAGCTGGTTGTTACTCCTTCAAGTGAACGTCGCTCTTTGAAATCGACCATTGATTTTGTTGTCAAAGAATGCGAAGAAGCTATGCCTTATCTGAAGCAACCCGAAGAGTTTTCGAATGCGGAAACAGGACGTATTCATTTTGGTGTTGCACTGGCTTTAAAAGCTAGAGCTTTGCTTTATGCTGCCAGTCCGCTCTATAACGAAACGAGTGCCGAACTGCCTGAAAGATGCGAAAATGGCAGGGATAGTTTATTGTGCTATGGAAATTTTGATGCCAACCGTTGGAAATTAGCCGCCGATGCTTATCAACTTGCCATCGACTGGGCTGAATCAAAAGGCAAAGTACTATTGGATGACCCTACATTGGGAAAAACTGACAGTTATGTGTTGGGTTCAGAATCACCCCGTGCTTTGTCGCCTAAAAATAATGAATCTATTTATTATATCTCACACGGACCGGATGATTTAGATGCACGTACTTATCGTACAGGAGGTCCATTGTTGTTTGCCGGTGGTTGGGGAACGATTGCTGGAGCAGGGTTTAAATTTATCAAAGATAATTATCGCGATGTAAATGGCAATCCACTGAATATCCCTGAAACCGGAACATTTTCAGAGTTGAAAAGTATATTCCGCAAAGCAGAACCGCGTTTTCATGCCTCCATCTGGATGCCCGGGTTTAAGTATTCAACAATAGACCAAACATCTCAGATTACAAAATTTGGTACAGCCGATACCGCTTTGTTTAAGTACCGTTCGCTAACCAATGAATTAAAAGATGCTTCCTCTAGTACTGTTGTTATACAAACCGAACAGCCAGGTTTCTTTTATACAAAAAAATGGCGTCAAATATACACATCATCACCTTATTTTGTTACCTGGACAGAATTTCGATTGTCAGAATTTTACTTGAGTTATGCCGAGGCAATGAACGAGTTTAACCCCAACGACCCACAAATACTTTATTATTTGAATAAGTTACGTGTGCGCGGTGGTATTCCCGAAATTCAGACAAGCGACCAACGTTTTGGAAACAAAGAATCCATGCGCGCCGAAATCCGCAGGGAACGTGCTGTGGAGTTATATGGCGATGAGCATCGTTATTTCGATGTACGACGTTGGAAAATAGCCGACCAAACTATGGGTGGTGATTGGTATAAGGTTGTTCTTTATCAAAATTCAGCCACTGCATATGTAAATCCAACCACTTCCATGACTCCTGCACAGCGTTTGGCGAATGATGCTACTATATCGTACCGTTTTGAAAAGCTTAGTACACATGTTTGGGCACCCAAGATGTATTTTTATCCATTTTATCAACCAGAGGTTGATAAAGGTGTGATTGTTCAAAATCCAGGTTGGTAATAATTTAAAAAAATTAAATACAATGAGAAATCAAATTAAAACAATATTGTTAATCAGTGTTTTTTTCGCCACATTAGGATTCAGCTCAGTAGCGCAAGAGATCAGGGCGAAAAAAGACAGTACCGGATATTTCTGGCACAAACAGTTTTTGAACAGCGAGGTAGTTTCGGCTTTTGGCAAATCTGTTGAAAGGAAATACTCCACCTCAGCCACCTCTTCGGTATCTGGTGAAGACATACGTAGCATGCGTCAAAGCATCAGCAATTCCATAAGCGGCAAGTTATCGGGTTTGACCTCAGGCAGTGGTGGTAATGGCGAGATGCAAATACGGGGTGTACAAACTTTCTTGGGTGGCGCTGAAGGCATCAAAGTGGTGGTCGATGGTTTCGAGACCGACTACAACACCCTATTGCCCGATGAGATAGAGAGCATCACTTTGCTCAAGGATGCAGCCGCTTTGGCTGTTTACGGTATTTCGGGCGGTAACGGTGTTTTGTATATCAAGACCAAGCGCGGCAAAGTGTCAGACAGAGCCCGTATAACCTTCAACAGCCGTGTATCCATGCAACAGGCAGCAGTAAATCCCACCTTTGTGAATAATGGACGTTATGCCGAATTGTACAATATCGCTATGGTTTCGGACGGTAAGGACATCAGTCAGGGAATTTTCGGAACTCAGAAGATTGTTGACTATTACAAAACCGGCAAATTTCCACTCATGTACCCCGATGTAGATTGGAAAAATGAGATAGTCAAGCAAAGCTCGTATGGACATGATTATACCCTATCCATAAACGGAGGTGATCAGAGCACCAAATACAATGTAGTTTTGGGTTATTCGAATACTCCGGGACTTTACAAAGGTTTGGACGGTTTCAACAATTCGAATTTGTTGTACGAAAAATATGTAGCCCGTGTGAACTTAGATGCGCGCATTAACAGTTGGTTGCGCTCGTCAATAAACACGCGTGCTGTCATTTCATCGGACAAATCGCCCAACGTAGGCAATGGAGTCATTTACAGTGCAATGTCAAGTTTTCTACCTTATAATGTAAAAACGACATCAGGCAAGTGGGGGGGTAAGGAAGGTTATTTAAGCAATCCGGTAGCACAGTTACAACAGCAAGGCTATGAACTATTGAATACGCGTACCGTAGATGCCGACATCAAGATAATAGCCGACATACCCTTTATAAAAGGTTTAAGTATCTTTGGTCAGGTAGTTTTCAGCAACAACTACTATTCCACATACCAAAAGACCCGTGGTTTCAGTTACGAAGAGTTATCTCCCATAACGGACAGTACCTATACGGCATTGCCTGTAAAAGGGAATACGAATCCGAATTTCAGTTATTCCCAACCCGCAGGAAAGCAATGGAACCGTTACAACATGGTTGCCGGTGGCGAGTATAGCAAAACCTTGAACAATGGCAAGTTATATGCTTCCGCCATGTACAATCAGGAGGTATATACATCCGATTTGGTTGCCGATACTGTTCCTTGGGCAAAAGAAAACATTTTTGGTCGTATAAACTATACCCATGCCAAGAAGTATGTTGCCGAGTTTGCTTATTCGTACAGTGGAACCGACAATTATAAGCCAGGCAACCGTTTTGGCTTTTTCCCCACCGTATCTGGGGCATGGATAGTTAGCAATGAAGAATTTTTAGCACATAACAAGGTAGTTACTTTCCTTAAGCTAAGAGCCTCAACTGGATTGTTGGGAAATGACCAGATAGGAACATTAGCGCGTTTTATGTTTATCGAGAATTATGGTAGTCCAAATGGTTCTTACCGTTTGGGGACAGGTCTGAATACTTCCGCCAACACGCGTGAGCGTCTGCAGTTTGACAACCCGAACAGCACCTGGGAGAAAGCCTACAAAACCAATTTTGGTATCGATGCGCAATTGTTTGACCGGTTAAGTATGTCGGTTGATTATTATTTTGAGAATCGCAAAGACATTTATGTTAACCCTTCCAATTACTTGTCTGTACTTATCGGAGGGCGTTACAATTATGCTAACTTAGGCAAATCTAAGAATTCGGGCATTGATTTAGAACTTTTGTTCAACGACAAAGTAGGGGCATTAAACTATCACATTATGCTCAGAGGTTCATATGCCACTTCCGAGATTGTGGATATGAAAGAGCAACCACGTGCCGAGACCTATTTGTACCGTAAGGGCAATTCCATAGGTCAACCATTTGTGTACGAAGCCATTGGGTTTTTCAAAGATGCTACCGATATTGCCAACAGTCCATTCCAGACCTTCGGTGCCGTTGTTCCGGGTGATGTAAAGTACAAGGATCAGAACGGAGATAATATCATTGACGAAAACGATATGAAGCCCATTGGTTATAGCTCGACACCCAATATCGTGGGTTCGTTGGAAGCAGGTATTGAATATCACGGTTTCGACTTGTCAGTTTTTCTGCAAGGTGTAACCCAGCGTACTGTATCGATAGGAGCTATGCTGACTCCATTTTTGACCAACGGTCGTAAGCCCTCTGAGTGGGTTGCCGATAATTACTGGACACCTGAGAGAGGCGATGCCGCTTTGTATCCTCGCTTAACCACACAGAGTAACAACAACAACTATAAGAACAACTCCACGCTTTTTCAGCGTGATGGTTCGTACCTTCGCATAAAGAATATCGAGATGGGTTATAGTTTTAACTTCAAGAAAGGATTTGGTGTTGAAAGTCTACGTGCTTACGTGAATGCGGTTAATCCATTCGTATTCTCTTATATCAAAGAGATGGATGTAGATCCTGAAGCCTTATCTCCTTATTCTTATCCTGTTATGAAGTCGTACAACATTGGTCTTACATTTAAATTCTGATAAAAACATTGTTGTTAAGTAACAATAAAAAAATAAATATGATATGAAAAACATTAAAAAGATATTGATAGTATTGGTTGCATTTGCTGGTTTTGCTTGTGAGGATAGTGTGCTGGACACCTATATAAAAACCAGGCAGGATTTGGACGATGTACTTTACAATGGTTCAGCGGGCATAATAGGAAATGGTGTAGCAGCTTATGCTTACCTTCGTGACTGGACCGACCTTGGAAGCAATGCCATGTTAGCTTCGGCCTGTGATGAAGCTGACTTTGCCGTTCGCGGTGCTACGGTTCAGCAGTTCAATACCGGAGGTTGGAATAAGTTCAACAATCCGGATGAGGTTATGGCACTTTACTACCGTGGTATTGTACAGACCTTTAATTTTTTGGAGAACAGCAAAAATTATGAAAAGCTGATAGCCATCGACACCTTAACAGTTCAGTCCAAACGAACGTATATAAAAGACTGCGATGATATTTTCCGTTTACGGGCGGAGAATCGATTTCTGCGTGCTTATTTTTACTTTGAGTTGGTAAAACGTTACGGGGGCGTACCTATTTTGGATAGGGTATTACCAATTGATGCCACCAATTTGCCCCCTCGCAACAGTACCGAGGAATGTTTTGCTTATATTATAAGCGAACTGGATGCCGCTTATCCCGATTTAGCCGATTCGTGGTTTGGTTATGATATTCCGGCAGTTAATCCAACCATTGGTTCAGGTAAGGGAGGGGTTACACCCGCCGAAACCTCTCGTTTGGGCAGAGCCGAAAAAGTAGCCGCTAAAGCATTGAAGTTGCGTGTATTGCTTTATGCCGCGAGTCCGTTGTTCAATCCCACTAACAATATAAGCAAGTGGGATGCCGCTGCAGCTGCGGGTCACGATTTCTTAATCGATGCCACCCTTGAGCCCTGGCGTTATTTATGGACATCGTATCAGGGATTGTTCTATCAGACTGATACAAAGCTTTTGACATCTCAAGCTGGTAGCAAATCGGGTATTATATTTAGCAAGCCTGCCCCTAATTACAAGACCAACACTTTTGAGAAGTGGAATTATCCAATAGGCATACCGGGAGGTGGAACAGCCATAACAGCTCCTTCGCAAAACTTAGTGGATGCTTATGAAATGAAGACCAGCGGATTACTTCCTTACAATGCTGATGGAACAGTTAACACAACCTCGGGTTACAATGTAGATGCACCTTATGATAACCGCGACCCTCGTTTGAAATTAACAATAGGTGTGAATGGTGATATTTACGGTAAGGCAGTAGGCGGAGTCGACCGCAAGATTCAGTGTTACGTAGGTGGTGCCGATGCTATAGGTGTAAAACTTGGAGCTACCACCACGGGTTACCATTTAAAGAAGATGATGGCTACCAACTTTGATATTTCGGCAGCTACAACCGCCGTGCGTTCGTTGGTTTTGATGCGTTATGCGGAGGTGTTGCTCAACTATGCCGAGGCAATGAATGAAGCTTACGGACCTACAGCAAAACCAACTATCAATTCTAATCCTACAAAATACTCGGCTGTAGAGGCAGTTAATTTGGTGAGGGCACGTACAGGCGTTGCCATGCCTGCCATTGCCTTTACTGTATCGCAAGCCGAAATGAGAACCCGCATTCAGAACGAGCGCAGGGTGGAAATGGCATTTGAAGAACAACGTTTCTTTGATGTACGCCGTTGGAAAATAGCTGAAATTACCGAAAATGTGCCACTCATGGGTATGTTGGCAACACCAACAGATGCAACGAACACCGCTTTTACCTACACAAAATTCAAAGTAGAAGACCGCGTTTTCGACAAAAACAAAATGTATTTATATCCTATTCCTGAAAGCCAGATTTCTATCAACGGATGGATACAGAATGAGGGTTGGTAATCAACTAATTTAAAGAGATGAGATTGATGTGGGCTATTGCCGATGTCGGTCTCATTTTTTTATTATCATAGTAATCTATTTCCAATTTCCAATCAACTAATTACCAATTAACTAAAATGTTATAGTCTTATCAATCTTACGAAACGAACATATTCAAAAAACTATCGTATGAATGCAAAAAATACATTGTCTAATTACTCTCAAAAAGCCGGAATTTCAGTTGTTTGTACCCTTGCTTTAATTCCCAATTTAAAAGCTGAAAAAAAAGAAGCAACACCCAATATTTTATGGATAACGATAGAGGATACTTCCCCTGAATTTATTGGTTTCTATGGTAATAAACAGGTAAAAACACCCAATATAGATAAATTAGCACGCGAAGGTGTTATTTTTAATAATGCTTTTTCTGCTAATCCGGTTTCGTCGGCAAGTAGAGGTTGTATTTTTACGGGTATAAATAACGGACAGTTAGGAACAGGAAATCACAGAAGCAATTATTCAATTCCAAAATTCATAAAAGGATTTCCGGAATATCTTCGAATTGCCGGGGTTTACACAACAAATAATGTTAAGACAGATTACAATATTGCCAACGATATGCAACTAATTGCAACATCGTGGAATGAATCGAGCAAGCAGGCTGGTTGGTGGAACAGATCCGATAATCAAAACTTTTTTAGCGTATTTAATTTCGAGGATAGTCATCAATCACGTACAATGACAAATCCATACGATTGGTACATTGAATTTGTACTAAACAAACTGAAACCGGAGAAAATAACCAAAGCAGAAGATATTGAAATACCACCAATCTATCGCAAATCAGACGAAATGTACAAAAATTTTAATCGGGTTTATAATTCAAAAAACCTGATGGATCAGAATGTTGGTGAACTGTTGGAGCGATTAAAAAAGGATGGATTAATGCAAAATACCATTATAGTTTTTTTTGGCGATCATGGCGAAGCAATTCCACGTGGAAAATCCAGTTCAATCGGATTAAGTTATCATGTACCTTTCTTTATATGGTTCCCCGAGAAATATAAAAAAATATCGCCTTGGAAAACCGGTACATCTACAAATGAGTTGATAAATCTGGAGGATATGCCTCCTTCGATGTTAAGCTTACTGGATATCAAAGTACCGGACTATATGACAGGAAGACCAATTATAGGAAAACAGCGTAAAGCTCCTGAAAAATATATTTTTGGTTCGCGAAATCGAATAGACGAGTCTGCAGATTTAGTACGTACAGCTACCGATGGTAGATTCTTTTACACCCGTGAGTTTTTACAATCTCAACCGCAATTAGCACATCAAAAATATGCCGATGTTTCAGATATTGTACGCTCCATCCGTAAAGATTATAGAGAAGGTGTTCTGAACAAAAATCAGTCTTTAATGTGTGTTCGAAGAGAGGTAGAGCATTTGTACAACATTAAAAATGACAACTGGGAGTTGCATAATCTGGCAACAAATCCAAAGTATAAAAAACAATTGGAAGCCATGCGTAAGGCTACATATCAAAACCTAATTACGGATAAAGATGCCCATTTTTTACCGGAATATGAAATCTTTAATATTTCGAAAAAAACAACTGTTTATGACTATATCAGGGCCAATACCATTAATATCAACGAAATAATTGATGCAGCATATATCGCAACTAATCCACATACAAGCATTGAAAAGCTTATTGAATTATCAAAAAGTGCAAATCAGTTTATACGGTATTGGGCTATGGTTGGTATTTTTAACCGTGTTGATAATAAGCAATTTACTGAAGAGATGCTTATTCCAACACTTAATGATATGTATCCACCTGTAGCAATCGAAACAGCTGCTATTGCATGGGAAAATTTTAAAAACAATCAAGCAAAAGAAATTATTAAAACCAATTTATTAAGTAACCATCTTTTTGCTTCGATGCAATGTTTGCAATTGATGGAATATTTACCTGAAATATCGATAGATATGATTGATACTGTGGTGGAATTAAACAAAAGAGTAAAAGAAAAAACAACGGGATATCCTACCGATCATAACCATACATGTGGCATAGACTATGTGCTTTATAAACACAACGGAAATGCACTTTTCTTAGATAATATGCAAAAATGGACTAATTCAGCTTATCTTCAAAATAAATAATTTCAAAAAAATGAAAAACTTTCAAATTACAACTACTTGTATGATGGCATTAACTATCACAAGTGTTTTTGCAGAAAAAAATAAAAAGGCTAAAATTCCCAATGTAATATTAATTAATGCCGACGATCTTGGTTATGGAGATATTGCTTGTAATGGTTCAAAAACCATCCATACTCCGAATATTGATCTATTGGCAAAAAAAGGAATTCGTTTTTCCAATTTCCATTGCACAGCTTCTACGTCTACACCTTCACGTTATTCCATGCTAACCGGTGAATATTCGTGGCGAAAACAAGGAACTGGTATTGCTACTGGAGATGCAGGTTCAATTATTCGTCCTGAACGTTTTACTCTTGCGGATGTTTTCAAAAATGCGGGTTATAAAACTGGTGTTATTGGTAAATGGCATCTCGGTTTAGGTGACAAAACAGGTACGCAGGACTGGAACGGACACATAACACCCGGACCTTCGGACATAGGATTCGACTATTCATTTATTTTAGCAGCTACTGGCGATAGAGTTCCCTGTGTGTATGTCGAAAATGAGCGAATTGTTAATCTCGACCATTCCGACCCAATCTCGGTAAGTTACGAAAAAAATTTCCACGGAGAACCTACCGGCGCCTCAAATCCTGAGTTACTAAAACTTCTCCCAAGTCACAAACATGATTTCTCCATTGTGAATGGAATTTCACGCATTGGATACATGAAAGGTGGTAAAAAAGCTTTATGGGTGGACGAAGATATGGCTGATGTAATTACAGGAAAAGCTGTGAATTATATTAATGAAAACAAAGAAAACACATTCTTCCTCTATTTTGCCACGCAGGATATCCATGTGCCACGTGTTCCACATTCGCGTTTTGTGGGTACTTCGGGTATGGGAGCTCGAGGCGATGCCATTATGGAATTCGATTGGAGCGTAGGTGAAATAATGAAAACCATCAAAAAACTTGGTTTGGAGAAAAATACCATTATTATACTTACCAGTGATAATGGACCCGTCATTGACGATGGATATCAAGATAAAGCTGTAGAATTATTAGGTGAACACAAACCATCTGGTCCACTTAGGGCAGGTAAATATGGTAGTTTCGAAGGTGGTTCACGTGTGCCAGGTATAATTAGTTGGCCTTCGAAAATAAAACCCGGCGTTTCGAACGAAATTGTTTCCCAAATTGATTTATTGCGAAGTTTTGCGAACTTTTTACAAGTTCAAGTGCCTCAAGGTGCTGCTCCTGATAGCGAAGATCATTTCAATAGCTTTATAAACGGAAGCAAAGGGCGTGAATATTTAGTTACGGTGAATATTAATATGAATCTATCTATACAAAACAGCGATTGGAAAATGATAAATGAAGGAAAAGGAGGAACAAAGATTGTTGAGACTAATTTAGAACTAGGCAATGCACCTTATGACCAACTTTTTAATTTAAAAACTGATTTGGGTGAAAAGAATAATGTCGCTGATAAATATCCGGAAATTGTTAAGCAAATGAAAGATAAATTGTTGCAAATAAAAGAATTAAAGAAATTGTAAGAATCTACATTACTAAATAGATTTATGATTTATTTAGTATTTTTTACTTTAAACCCTAATTGTATAGTATTTAGATGCATTTAGGGGTTTTTGTATGTTATTTAACATTTTTTTTTGTTATCCACAAAAACATATAAATTGTACTTAACCCATTATACAGCTATACATCCATAAAATAATAATTTTCAACCACTTCATTTTTTAAAATTTGTGGTTTGGGCACTACAGATTTTTTCCGGATAAAGGGAGCATATTTGTATTTTAAAGCATTATAAATACCCTTTACTTTATCTTCCGGTTCAGAGCACTTGTTTTTGCTTATCCATTTTTCCCTGGTGTTTTGGACAACTGTTGTAACACATTTTTGAGTGTTCAACTGTCGTACTATTTCTCGCCACTGGGATTTTATATCCTTTTGCTGCAATTTGTATCGAACCGTATTTACAACCCAGTATGCTAATAATCCCAAATGTAGATGCGCCTGGGTTGCATCATCTGATTTTGTGAAAACGGGGCGCAAATCCAAATCTGTTTTCAGTGTTCTGAAACTTCATTCTATGTTTCTTATGCAATTATATATATTTAGGGTCTGCTGTTAAACTCAGACTACGTTTATATATAAAATTTGACGAGAATCTTCTGTTTGTTTTATAATTTCTATTTGTCTAAAAATCATTGTTGTCCGCTAAAAGCGGTATTTAAAAATTTATTGTTGTTATAAG
>JACDZH010000345.1 GCA_013426815.1 Paludibacter sp. | reverse complement strand
GGGGTTTGGGGAATGATTCAAATGTACTAATTTCATAAACTGCGTCTTAAAGCCCCCATTTGGGGATTTTGGGGTATTATTATTACCATTATGAAAATAACAATTAACAACCAGCTATTGCATGTAAAAGAGGGTACCACCATAATGGATGCCTGTCATTCGGTAGGTATAAAAGTTCCTTCGTTGTGCTATATGAAAGATGTATCGAGCAATGCATCCTGTGGCGTTTGTGTGGTAGAGCTGAAAGGCGCAAGGTCATTGTTGAGGTCGTGTATTACGCAAGTTACCGAAGGCATGGAGGTTACCACTAATAATCAACGAATTATGGAAGCCCGAAGGGTAAATGTTGAACTCATAATGGCCAATCATCCGCAAGATTGTTTGATATGCGATCGCAATCAAAATTGTGAATTACAACAACTTACTTTCGATTTGGGCATTCATGGAAAACGATTCGTAAGAACCCGAAATGAATACGGTTATGTAGATGATTCATCACTTTCTTTGGTTCGCGATCCCGAAAAGTGTATTTTATGTGGCCGATGTGTTGCGGTTTGCAGCGAAATGCAAACGGTAAAAGCCATCGATTTTTCAGGTCGTGGGTTAAAAAGTAAAATTTCCACCTATATGGATTTGGGGTTGGGCGTGGTGGCATGTACCAATTGCGGACAGTGTGCATTGGTTTGTCCTACAGGAGCAATCACCGAAAAAAGTGCTGTGAATGAAGTTTGGAAAGCATTGCACAATCCCGAAAAAGTAGTTCTAGTTCAAACAGCACCGGCTATTCGCATTGGAATTGGCGAAGCAATGGGAATGCCCGACGGAAGTCTTGTAACAGAAAAAATGGTGGCAGGACTTCGAAGACTTGGATTTTCGAAGGTATTTGATACCAACTTTGCTGCCGACCTTACCATTATTGAAGAAGGTCACGAATTGATTAACCGAATAAAGAATAAGGATGTTTTACCAATGATTACTTCTTGCTCGCCCGGTTGGATAAAATTTATTGAGCATTTTTTCCCCGCATCTTTAAAACATTTGTCAAGTTGTAAATCGCCACAACAAATGTTTGGAGCTATTGCCAAAACATATTATGCCGAAAAAACCGGCATCGATCCTCGAAATATCGTTGTAGTTTCGGTAATGCCCTGTACAGCTAAAAAATTTGAAGCCCGCCGACCCAAAATGGATAGTGCATTTGATTACTGGAAAAGTAAATTGAATCTTACCGATGCGACTCATTTCTATGATGTTGATGCTGTGCTTACTACACGTGAACTGGCCCGAATGTTTAAAGAAAGTGGTATTGATTTTTCGCATTTACCCGAAGAACACTTCGATAGTCCTTTGGGAACTTCAACCGGTGCAGCTGCCATTTTTGGCACCACCGGCGGTGTAATGGAAGCTGCATTACGCACTGCTTACGAAGTTTTTACCGGTTTGACCCTAACGAAACTCGATTTCGAAATGGTTCGTGGCATGGAGGGAATTAAGGAAGCTGAAATTGATTTAAATGGAACTATAATTAAAATTGCTGTTGCACATACACTGAAGAATGCCAGGGTATTGCTTGAACAGATTGAAAATGGAACTTCTCCATACACTTTTATTGAGGTAATGACTTGCCCAGGCGGTTGTTTGGGTGGTGGCGGGCAGCCAATTCCAACCAATGCTGAAATCAGAAAAAAACGCGCAGCATCCATTTACCTGGAAGATAGCATGAAAGAACTGCGTAAATCGCATGAAAATCCTGAAATTACTACACTTTACGAAGATTTTCTAGAAAGACCATTGGGCGAGAAATCACATCATTTACTGCATACTAACTATATGGAAAGAGAAATGTAGGAGTTTTTATTATTTTCGGGTTAAAACATCTTTTTTATATGTATCAATTGTATGTACCAATTACAGATCAGTTTATAAGTGGTTTGTAACTAAAAAAGAGTTTAGGTCAAACGATATTATTTTTTAAGAAGGATATTTTTGGAAATTGACTTCCTGATAATTACAAAATTATGAATGGAGACACTGTAACTATAGTTGTGATTTTTATTGTTAACGAAAATGGTGAAACAGAGAACGTATTTGCAATTACATCTTTTGATGAAAACTTTAACGAAATTGTAGTTGATGCCATCAAAAAATCGCTCAAATGGATTCAGACAATAAAAGAAAACCGAGAGTATAAAAGTATTAAAATCAGATTGTGAACTTTAAACAATATGAATGGAAATACAATAATTGAAGAATGGACTGTTATGAATATGTAACAACAGATTGAATAATAAACAACAACAAAAAAAATCTTAACCACATTTTAGATTTATAATTTTTAAGTTTGAGTTTACTCCGAAAATCATTAGCACACAAAATAAACAAACCACTGTTGTCCGGTAAAAGAATTTTGATTAGATTGAAAAAAGAGGAGC
>JACDZH010000344.1 GCA_013426815.1 Paludibacter sp. | reverse complement strand
AATACAGCTTTTTACAAAATGAAGGCTCGAAAACTGTCAAAGTCAGGAAAAAGAATATAACCGAAAAAAAAATAAGGCAGACGATGAGGTTCTGCCTTATTTTTTTGAATATGAATTGGGATAAATCTATAAATTCTGAAGAATTTCCATGGTATCAGAGGCAATCATGAATTCTTCATCAGTCGGAATAACCACAACTTTTACTTTGGAACTTTTCGTACTTATTTCAACTTCCTTTCCGCGTGAGTTGGCATTAATTTCGGTATCAATTTCAATACCCATAAAAGTCAGTCCATCACATACTTTTTGACGTGTCAATGTTTGATTTTCACCTACTCCACCAGTAAATACCAATACATCAATTCCACCCAAAGCAGCTGTATAGGAACCAATATATTTTTTAATTCGGTATTCGTACATGTCTAATGCTAATTTAGCGCGTTCGTTACCTTCTGCTATTGCACTTTCAATTTCACGCATATCTGACGAAATTCCTGAAACGCCCAATACACCACTGTGTTTATTAAATAATGTAGAAACTGCATGATAACCAATCATTTCTTTTTCCATAAGGAATGTTACTACACCTAAATCTACATCACCTGAACGTGTACCCATCATTAAACCTTCAACCGGAGTAAATCCCATGGAAGTATCAACCGATTTTCCATTTTCTATGGCACAAAGTGAAGCACCGTTTCCAATATGAGCAGTTATCATTTTAGTATTCTGATATTCTATTCCTAAAAACTCACATACACGTTTTGAAACGTATCTGTGGCTCGTGCCATGAAATCCATAACGCCGAATACCATATTTTTTATACAATGAATAAGGAATTCCATACATATATGCATAATCAGGCATTGTTTGATGAAAAGCCGTATCGAAAACAGCAATTTGAGGTACCAAAGGCAACAATTCACTAATTGCGTGAATACCGGCTAAATTTGGAGGATTATGAAGTGGAGCAATATCAATACATTCTTCAATTTTTTGTATTACTTCATCATTTATCAGTACGCTGGAGTTAAATTTCTCGCCTCCATGCACTACTCTGTGACCAACAGCATTAATTTCTTCCAACGATTCAATAGCACCATGTTTAGAACTTGTCAAAACCCCCAAAATATATTCTACGGCAATTTGATGTTCTAATATTTCACCTTTGAGAATAACTTTCTGACCATCGCGCCGTATATGTTTGAGAAATGAACCTTTCATGCCTATTTTTTCAACACCACCGCCTCCCAACTCTTCGTTGGTATCCATATCAAGCAATTTGTATTTTACCGATGAACTTCCACAGTTCAAAACTAATATTTTCATGGTTAAGTTCCTCCTTATTTGATTATATTTCCAAAATCATCGTATGTATAAAAACCTTTATTTGAGCTTACTCCAAAATGCTTTGCTCTGAAAAGTCTTAATAATATAGGTGATGGTTTGTATTTTAAACTTCCATATTCATCCCACAGATTTTCGAGCAAACGAACAATTTTTTCTATACCCATTTGATCGGCAGTGCGAAAGACACCTTGACGATGACCAAAACCAACAGTCAAAACCTGGTCAATATCTTCAACAGAAGAAATACCTTCCATTAATATTCCACAAGCTTCATTTAATTGAATTAAAAACAAACGAATACTCACCAAACCTGATGATTCCATTACAGGAATATATTGATGATTAATCAGACGTGCAAATTGACAAACCTTTTCATAGGTTTCGGTTGATGTACTTAATCCAGGAACAATTTCAATAATTTGAGAATCAGGAACATTAGACAGAAAATGCAAGCCAATACAACGTTCGGTATGTTGAAGTTCAGATGCCAAATCTGTAACAATTACCGTTGAAACATTTGAGGCAATGATAGCATTAACCGATAATACTCTTTCCAATTCTTTAAATACTTCCTTTCGTTGCGTTATTCTTCTTTCACCTGTTTGATCGTTGTAACGAATAGCTTCAATTACAAAATCACAACCACTGAAGTCGTCGTAATTTGTAGTTCCTTTTATGCGACTTAGAATGGTTTTTTTTTCGTTTTCAGTTAAACCCCAATTTTGAATCTTTTTATCAAGTTTCATTTCAATTCTACTGAAAGCATTTATAATTCCTTCCTCATTAGGTTCTAAAAACACAACTTCCATACCGTTAAGTGCAGCAGTATAAGAGATTACACTTCCTTCTTTCCCGCATCCTACTACACCTATGCGTGAAAATAAAGTCCGTTTCCTATTACGCTTGCTTAATCCGTAACGCTCAATAGCCTCAATAATTTCTTCTGCCATATATTTGTTGATTAGTTAATTGATGGTTGATTGATTGGTTGATTGGTTGATTGGTTGAGTATATTTTTCTAAACATATTTAACTAATTAGAGTGTGTTTATAAAGTCCTATATTTTTTGCTCGATTTTATAAAA
>JACDZH010000018.1 GCA_013426815.1 Paludibacter sp. | reverse complement strand
AAAACTACAAAATTTCAATTCTTTGACCCCCTGTCCCGATAGCTATCGGGAGAGTCAGGTGCTACTAACCAACTGAGCTATAGGCCCCACTATTATAAAACTACAAAATTTCAATTCTTTGACCCCCTGTCCCGATAGCTATCGGGAGAGTTAGGTGCTACTAACCAACTGAGCTATATACCTCAGATTTACAAAGCATTTTAGGAAAATTTCTATTATCTTTGCAAACCGAATGCAAAAGTAGTAAATTTTGTGTTACTGCAAAAATTATCCATCACTTTTTTGATTGAAATGAAACATTACTCCGGTATTACAACACTAATTTTCGATTTTGGTGGTGTGATTATTAATTTGGATATCGATAAATGTATATTGAATTTGAAGCAATTAGGTGTTGAAAATGCTGAACAATATTTAAGTAACTTCGGACATAAGGATTTCTTTTTACAATTTGAAAAAGGTCAGATTGGCGTTGAAGAATTTCGGAACGAAATAAGAAATCTTGTCGCCAAACCACTTACCGATAGGCAAATAGACGAAGCATGGTGTTCGTTTCTGTGCGATATTCCGCTTAAAAAACTCGAAATAATTTTGGCACTAAAGAAAAAATTCAGGATATTGCTCCTTAGCAATACAAATCCGTTGCATATAGAGGTAAGTGCGGCCGGTGAATTTGCCAAAATTGGAAAAGAAATGTCTGAATATTTCCATAGGTGTTACCTGTCGTACGAAATGAAAATGGCAAAACCCAATGCAGATATTTTTCAGGCATTATTGGTCAATGAACAAGTCGCATCCCATCAATGTTTGTTTTTGGATGATGGATCTAAAAATATTGAACAAGCAGAAAAGCTGGGATTTCAAACCTATTTGGTAGATGTGAACGAAGATTTGAGTTTTCTGTTGACAAATGTAAAAGGTGTAGTTTGAAATTGTAAATGAATTATAAGTCAATGATTTTATGCAAGTTATTTATCAACATGAAATTGAAAATATAAGTCCTTGTGTTGCTACGGTAGGGTTTTTCGATGGGGTTCATGCCGGACACCGGTTTTTGATAGAAAAGTTAAAAACAATTGCTCGTGCTCAAAACCAGAAAAGTGTAGTTCTTACTTTTTCCGTACATCCACGTACAGTTCTAAATACAGATTATCAGCCTGAATTATTAACTACCTTGTCCGAAAAACTGATTCAACTGGAATACATCGGAATTGATATATGTTTAGTGTTGGATTTTTCCACTTCTATGGCACAACTTACGGCTTATGAATTTTTGAAAACAGTATTATTGGAGCAATTTAATGTACATACTTTATTGGTAGGACACGATCATCGCTTTGGTCACAACCGCTCCGACGGATTCCCTGAATATCAACACTATGGCGAAGCAATGGGCATGAAAGTAATTCAAGCCCAACGATTTACAACAGACGAAGATAATCATATCAGTTCATCCGAAATACGAAATGCACTACAAATAGGCGGCATTGAACATGCCAATCGCTTGCTAACCTATCAATATCGTATTAGTGGTAAAGTGATAGATGGATTTAAAGTTGGACGTAAAATCGGGTTTCCAACTGCAAATATTTCTTTAGGAAATTCCAATAAACTTATTCCAGGTTTGGGTGTATATGCCGTGCGGGTTATTTGGGATAATAAAATGTACATAGGTATGTTGAATATCGGTTACCGACCCACGCTGAATGGCACGAAAGTGAGTATTGAAGTACATATTATTGATTTCGACGAAGATATTTATAATCAGATAATTGAAGTTGTTTTTATTCGTAAAATCCGAGACGAACACAAATTTAATGATGTAAATGAACTGATTACTCAATTGCAAAAAGATAAGCAGAACGTGATGGGTATGGATTGATACACTTGTAGATTTATTCGGAATTAACAAGAAAATAACCGGTATAATTATATACAAAAAACAGTATCTTTGTGGCGTAAATATTATGTTTCATCAAATACAATATTCAAAATGAAAAAAACAGTATTAACTCTAATGATTGGATTACTCCTTATGGGATTTACAAAACAAGACAATCCGTTTTTCGAAACGTACAAAAACAAATATGGTGCTCCGCCTTTCGATAAAATTAAAAAGGAGCATTATATGCCTGCATTTAAAGAAGGCATTAAACAACATCAAGCCGAAATTGATGCTATTGATAATAACGCCGAAGCTCCTACTTTCGACAATACCATTGCTGCAATGGATTACAACGGCGATTTGTTGAAAAAAGTCTCATCTGTATTCTTTAATTTATATTCATCCGATACTAATGAAGAAATGGAAAAAATTGCCAAAGAAATTACACCAGTTCTTACTAATCATAACGACAATATTTATTTAAATGAAAAGCTTTTTGCACGTATCAAAACGTTGTACGACAATCGTTCGAAACTTGGTTTAAACGATGAACAACTTCGGTTGTTAGAAAAATATCACCGCAATTTTATACGCAGCGGTGCAGCTTTGAGTGTAGATCAAAAAGCCACCCTACGTGAAATAAATAAAGAACTTGGATTAGCCCAGTTGGCATTTGGACAAAATGTACTGGATGAAACAAATTCATATCATAAGGTAATAGATAAAAAAACTGATTTGGCTGGGCTCCCTGAAAGTGTATTACAGGCAGCTTCCGAAGCCGCAACTGAAGCTAAAATGCACGGAAAATGGCTGTTTACTACCCACAAAGCAAGCTTTATTCCTGTACTACAATATAGCGAAAACCGTGATTTGCGCAAGGAATTGTTGTTGGCATATACTACCCGCGCCAATCACGATAATGAAAAAGACAATAAAGCCGTAATCAATAAAATCATGAAATTGCGGACACAAAAAGCCCAATTACTTGGATTTGCAACTTCGGCTGATTTTATTCTGGACGATACCATGGCAAAAACACCCAAAGCGGTTTACGATTTTCTGTCAACAGTTTGGACTCCTGCACTGGCAAAAGCAAAAGAAGAAGCAGCCGAACTTCAAAAATTGATGGATGCCGAAGGTAAAGGCGAAAAACTGGAAGCCTGGGACTGGTGGTATTACTCTGAAAAATTGCGCAAAGCAAAATTCAATCTTGATGAAGAAGCTTTGAAACCTTATTTCAAGTTAGAAAATGTGCGTCAGGGTGTGTTCGATTTAGCGTCTAAATTGTACGGTTTAAAATTCAATAAACTGAATGATATGCCGATTTATAATCCTGATGTGGAGGTGTTTGAGGTGACGGATGCTGATGGTTCATTGATTGGAATTTTATATACCGATTATTTTCCACGAGCCGGAAAACGTGCCGGTGCATGGATGAACAATATTGCTGATCAATACAAAAAAGAGGGTGTGAATCATCGTCCCATCATTTGTAATGTTGGAAATTTCACCAAACCTACTACCGATAAACCATCGTTATTGAATATGGACGAAGTTGAAACACTTTTCCATGAATTTGGACATGCCCTACACGGACTATTGACTCAGTGTACCTACCCAAGTCTTTCGGGAACAAACGTTTCGCGCGATTTTGTGGAGCTTCCCTCGCAGGTGATGGAAAACTGGTGTTGGGAGCCTCAAGTAATGCAAACTTATGCCAAACATTATAAAACAGGCGAAGTAATGCCAAAAGAATTGATGGATAAAATTCAAATGGCCGGAACATTTAATCAGGGTTTTATAAATACCGAATTGCTTGCTGCATCCTTGCTGGATATGGATTATCACAGCATAAAGGATACTACCAAATTTGATGTAACAACTTTTGAAAATGCTTCACTGGCACGCATGGGTATGATTCCACAAATTATTGTTCGGTATCGAAGCTCCTATTTCAATCACATTTTCAGTGGTGACTATTATGCCGGTTATTATAGCTATACTTGGGCAGCCGTATTGGATGCGGATGCTTTTCAGGCGTTTAAAGAAACAGGAGATATTTATAATCCAAAAGTAGCAACTGCATTTCGTAAAAAATTATTAGAACGGGGCGATTCCAAAGATCCAATGAAACTTTATCATGATTTTCGTGGAGCAAATCCTAATCCTGATGCGTTATTGAAGAAAAGGGGATTGAAATAGTTGCTCATACCAATAACAAATGGGATGTCCCGAAAAATCGGAATGTTCCATTTGTTACTATTCGCGATTGTTTATTATTTCTATAATTTTTTTATGAGGATTTCCTTAAAGAATATCGTAATACCAAGTATACCATTAGCAACATTATTGGTATTGTTGGCTTGTGCTTTATGGATGTCAACCCTTGTAGGATATCACCTTGTCATTCCTTCCCCAGAGAATTCACCATTCGTCCAAAGTTTACAATGGTTATTAATCCCAAATTCGGTTTTATCTAATTTCGTTGGCATTGCTTTTACACTATTAAATACGCTTTTAATCGGTCAAATTAACAACCGGTTTACAATTATACGTACACGTACATTTTTGCCGGTTTTTATTTTTTTAATGTTAATGGGATCGTGGAATGAAACTCATTTGGTAAATGGGTCTCATTTAGCACTTACATTATTTCTTTCTGCATTGTTCTATATCTTTGGTGTTTTCCGTGATAAAAAAGCTTCTGAACATGCTTTTATGGGGAGTTTTTTGATTGCTTGTAGTAGTATAATTATTAATCCGTTGATTTTTCTAATACCGATTTGTTGGTTGGGTTTTATCATGTTTCAAAGTTTTTCGTTGAGAACCTTTATAGCATCTGTTTTTGGGACATTGAGTCCATGTATTCTTTATGTAGCAATACTCTTTTTAATTCAACTTGAATTTAAAATTGAACATTCGTTTTATCTGAATTTTGACAATATATTCGAATTAAATGCGCTATCATTAACCTCTATCTCTTATATTGCATCTCTTGTTATAATTCTGTTAATTGGATTATATGGAATGTATTCAAATTTTCATAGTGAAGCTATTCAAAGTCGTGCTAATTTAAATTTTATTTTGTTGTTACTTGTTTTTGTAATTATCATTAGCTTAGTGTTTTATAATCAATACTCTTTGTTCCTACCATTTATTGCAATTTTATTTTCTTTTTTAGTTTCTCACCCGTTTTCGTTGAAACAAAACAAATTTTTCGGCATTGTTTTTATCATTTTTTGTGTTTTAAATATCGCATTTATCATTTCCAACTTTATATTTATTTAAATGTTAGAACTCACCGAACTTGGCTTATTCGGACTTTTTCTAGCATCATTTTTGGCTGCAACCGTTGTGCCCTTTAGTTCCGAAGTTGTTTTTTCTGCCATGGTTTTTGGTGGTATCGATGCATGGAGATGTGTTTTTGTAGCCACTTTGGGGAATTGGATGGGCGGTATGACTTGTTATTATCTGGGGCTTTTGGGTAAAATGGAATGGATAGAAAGGTACTTTCGGATAAAAAAAGAAAAAATTGAAAGATTTACAGATCAAATTCATAAATATGGCGATTGGTTTGCCTTTTTCTCTTTTTTACCAGGGATTGGCGACATTATAGCTGTAGCATCGGGGGTTTTTCGATGTAAATGGTGGTTAGTTGCCATTTCGATGTTATTTGGTAAATTTATTCGATACATTGTTTGGATGTATTTCAACGGTCTGTTTATGTGAAAAATTGATGGATAATGAATGGCATCTTTATTCTTTCACAGAAATTTTAATTTACTTTCCCAGAAAACCTAGAAGCATCTAGATTTTAACAAATAAAATAACTATATGGAGGTAAATTTCTGCTGTTCATAGTATAGTTCTCTATTCGATAGATACAATCAAAATCCTCTCAGTAAAATGTTGGAATCATTTATTTATAAATGTTTTCTCAGTATTTATATTTCCTTACTAGATTTAAATTCGTCAGAGTTTTCTCTTGATAATCAATTTAATCTTTATCTGTGGGAATAAAAACAATGAGTAAATTTTTTTTGCTTATTTTTGTTGATCAAATAATTCAAATTAGTCATTAAACAAAAAAAAGATCCTCATTTCATATTTATTTAATGAAATGTCTGAATTAAGCTGAATTTTAAATTCAAATCAAATAAACACTTATAATACTATTATTCAATATAATATATTTAGTTGTTATAAATATATAGGGTTAAAATGGGGTTGTTTTTTTTGAGTATTTTAAATTGTAGGGTTCTTATTGGGTCATAAAGTTTGTTTAGTAGCTATTACTGCTTTTACTTTGCATTGTATTTAACACAGAAAAAATCATACACTAAATGTTAAGGAATTTAATCTTTACATACATTGCGGCTCTAATTATGTCCGCGTGTGGTGTGTCAGGAAGTTCAGATGCCGAATCGAGAATCAATCAAAAAGTTGATTCAGTAATGAAGTTGATGACACTGGACGAAAAAATCGGCCAAATGGTTTTATATTCCAGTGGTTGGGCTTTAACCGGTCCTACTATTAAAAGCGGTTATTTAGATGATATTCGCAAAGGACAATGCGGCAATATATTCAATGCAAATACAGCTGCTTATACCCGTAAACTCCAAAAAATAGCTGTAGAAGAATCAAGATTAGGTATACCATTATTGTTTGGCTATGATGTAATTCATGGACATACAACTATTTTTCCAATTTCATTGGGAGAATCAGCTTCGTGGGATTTGAAAGCGATAGAAAAATCAGCTCGGGTTTCAGCTATCGAAGCTGCTGCCTCCGGTATTAATTGGACTTTTGCTCCAATGTGTGATATATCGGTAGAACCACGCTGGGGAAGAGTTTCAGAGGGTGCTGGTGAAGATCCATTTTTGGGTTCAAAAATTTCAGCAGCACGTGTTCGTGGATTTCAAGGAAATAATTTAGCTGATACACTCACTATTATGGCTTGTGTTAAGCACTTTGCCGCTTATGGTGCTCCACTTGCCGGAAGAGATTACAATACAGTTGATATGTCGGAAAGGGTTTTTCAAGATGTATATCTTCCTCCATACAAAGCCGCTATCGATGCCGGTGCCATGAGTGTTATGTCTTCCTTCAATGAATACGATGGTATTCCTGCCAGCGGAAGTAAATATTTACTTACCGATATTTTACGCAAGAAGATTGGATTTAAAGGACTCGTTGTTACTGATTATACTTCTATCAACGAAATGGTAAATCATGGCATAGTTGCCAATGAAGCAGAGGCCGGGTTGTTATCTGTAAAAGCCGGAGTTGACATGGATATGCAAGGTGAAGTTTTTTTTAAATACCTAAAAAAACAGGTCGAAAGTGGAGAAGTTTCACAAAAAACAATAAACGATGCTGTTGCAAGAATTATACGCATAAAATTTATGCTAGGATTATTCGATGATCCATACCGATATTGTAACGAAGCCCGCGAAAAACGGTTGGTTTATGCACCAGCACATTTGGAGGCATCTTTCGATGTTGCCAAGCGGTCAATGGTTCTACTTAAAAATAGCAATAAGGTTTTACCACTCAAAAAAGGCGAAAAAATTGCAGTCATTGGAGAATTAGCATCTTCCAAACAGGACCTTCTTGGATCATGGGCAGCAGTTGGGAATATTAACTATATGAACTCAATATTGGATGAAATTAAAATTTACAATGGTGATGCAAATGTGCTATATGCAGAGGGATGTAAAAAAATGGGTGAAGACAGAAGTGGATTTGCAGCTGCATTGTCAGTAAGCAGACGGGCTGATAAAATTGTGATGGTGCTAGGTGAAGATAGTGAATGGAGTGGTGAGGCAGCAAGTAGAACCAGTATTAATATTCCGGGTGTTCAAACTGAATTGCTTGAAAAATTGAAAATTTTGAATAAACCAATCATCTTGGTTTTGTTGAATGGGCGTCCGCTTGATTTGTCTAAAGAAAATGATTTGGTTGATGCTATGTTGGAATCTTGGTTTCCTGGAACTATGGGCGGAAAAGCAGTTACCCACGTACTTTTTGGTGAATATAATCCTTCGGGCAAACTTACTATGACTTTTCCGCGTAATTTGGGACAAGTACCAATTTTTTATTACGAAAAAAATACAGGTCGCCCACTTTATTTACCTAATCCTAAATATAAATCACGATATATCGACTGTCCAAACGATCCTCTTTTCCCATTTGGTTTTGGTCTGAGTTACACCACATTTGCATATTCTGATATAAAACTTTCGACAGATAAACTTACAGAAAACGGGGAATTGAAGGTATCGGTAAATGTAGTAAATACAGGTGGAGTTTTGGGAGAAGAAGTGGTACAATGTTATGTACGTGATTTAGTGGGAAGTGTAACGCGTCCGGTTATGGAATTAAAAGGATTTCAGAAAATTTCATTGAAAGTGGGTGAAAGTAAAGTGGTTAATTTTACTATTAAACCCGAAATGTTGGCTTTTCATCGTGCTGATATGAGCTATGGAACCGAACCAGGAGATTACAAGTTATTTGTAGGCGGAAATTCAAGAGATTTAAAATTAGCTGGATTTAAATTGAAATGAACGATATGAGTATTATAGTTGTTTCATTGAAATTAAGGATTTGATAATTTGATATTCAGATTCACATAAGTTAACCAAAAAAAAGTACAATATCATGAGAAAGAAGATTATTTTATTTCTAGTTGTTGCATTCAGTTTTGCAACTTCTTTTTTTGCTCAAAATGTAAACATTAAGGGTGTGATTGTTGATAAAAAGACAAATGAAGCTCTTATTGGTGCAACAGTTCAACAAAAAGGAACAACCAATGGAACTATTACCGACATTGATGGTAATTTTTCAATTTCGGTTCCCAAACAATCTACATTAACTATAACTTATTTAGGTTATTCAGCTCAGGAATTCGTATTGAATGGCGAAACTGTACTGAAGATTTTTATGGTTTCAAATGTCGAAAGTTTGGATGAGGTAGTTGTAGTAGGTTACGGAACTGCCCGTAAGCGCGACTTGACCGGTTCTATTGTTTCAATTAGTGGTGAAGCCCTCAAAACTTCGCCCGATTATAATCCTGTAAAATCTTTACAAGGAAAAGTTGCAGGTTTATCAATGACCAATGATGGAACAGCTGGAGCAAGTCCTAAAATCCGAATAAGAGGTGTTGCAACATTAAATGCGAAAACAGATCCGCTTTTTATTGTTGATGGTATTTTTACTGATAATATTGATTTTTTAAATCCCACTGATATTTCATCGATAGAAGTGTTGAAAGATGCTTCTTCTTTGGCAATATTTGGTATACAGGGAGCCAATGGTGTAATTATAATCACAACTAAGCGTGCCGACAAAGGCAAATTAATGGTTACTTATGATGGCTATGCAGGTGTGCAAACTTTAAGCTCAAGAGACCAGCTGCAACTTACGAATGCTGATGATTTCACCATGCTTTATAACGAACAACTGAAAAATATGAATCCTACAGCCGCCAATTGGACTGGAGATTTATTGGGAGGTGGCACCGATTGGCAATCATTGATTTTCCGCTCTGCAATGATAACCAATCATGGGATTACGATTTCACAATCTAGCGAAAAAGCAAGCAGTGTACTTTCTTTGGGTTATTTCAAGCAAGATGGTATCGTAAAACACAATTCGTACCAACGTTTTAATGGACGATGGGCTGGTGATTATATTGTTAGCAAGCATTTAAAAATTGGAGGAAATGCTACATTAAGCCGTTGGGATTTAGATCCTAAATCTGTAGATGTTTCGAATGCTGCTCAGGCAATACCTACTTATTCACCTTATTCACCTGTCGAAAATCATAATCCTTCAAACTTAGGTTCATATTATACCCCTTCACCCGGTATACAAAAAGATGTTGCCAATCCAGTAGCAGCCATGGAATTAAAGAAAGGAAATGAATCAAGTTATGGTTACAGAACTGTAGGAAATGTTTATGCCGAAATTTCATTTTTAAAAGATTTTACTTTTCGGGCAACAGGTTATGGTGACATAGGAATTAGCTTAGGCAGTAAATATACTCCACGTTATAGTGTAAACAATGCGACTTCAAATTCATCGCAGATTAGCAATAGTACTACTTTCAATAGAAACGCCGATGAATATAAAAAATTACAGTCGGATTTTATTTTAAATTATAATAAAAAAATTGATAAACATAGAATTGGTGCAATGGCTGGTTTTACAGCACGTGTATTTGAAAACCAAATACTTAAAGCGGGAGCCGATTCATTAGTAGATGGAAAGTTATGGAATGTGGCTCCTAATTACTGGATGTTGAACACTGGATCTAAACTTACTAAAACAAATGAAGATACTTATGAATCACAAGCATTTAATTCATACTTAGGACGGTTAAATTATGCGTATGCTGATAAGTATTTGCTTACTGCCACTTTTCGTGCTGATGCCACTTCTCAATATACCAAAGCCAATAGGTGGGGATATTTTCCCTCAATAGGCTTAGGATGGATAGCATCAGAAGAAAAATTCATGGAAGATTTGAAAGATAAAATTAGTTTTTTGAAATTTAAAGCATCGTGGGGAAAAAGTGGAAATGACAAATTTGAAACTTACTTGGCTTATCCCAAAATAGATTTAAAAGGACAACAATTAGTGGTTGATGGAAAAACTATCTATTTACCCACTCAAAAGTATTTAGTTGATAAAAATTTACATTGGGAAGTAATTACCGGTATAGATGCTGGATTTGAAAGCCGATTGTTCGACAGTCGCCTATCATTAGAAATAGGATATTACAATAAAACCACAAATGATTTATTGGTAACTTATGTGCCAAGTGCTTCGGTTGGTGCTGGTTATGGTATAACTAATGCTGGTTCAATCAGGAATAGTGGTATAGAATATATGATTTCCTGGCAGGATAAAATTGGAGATTTTACTTACGGAGTTGGTGCCAATGGGGCAACTTTGAAAAATGAAGTGCTAACTTTAGGTACCGATAATGCTGATATTATCAATGCTCCATATCATCGCACATCTGTCGGTCATTCAATTGGAGCTATTTATGGTTATACTCAGGATGGTATTTTCCAAAATCAAGCGGAAATTGATAGTTATTATCCTGCTTCATGGACTTCACAACCCGGCGATATTCGATATAAAGATTTGAATGGTGACGGTATTATTTCAGACAAAGACCGTACATTTATTGGCAGTACAATTCCAACATTTACTTATGGCTTTAGCCTAAATGCTGGATATAAAAATTTTGATTTTAGTGTAGAATTCAATGGAGTTTATGGAAATAGTATAATTAATAAGAAGAAAGTTCCATCTTATGCACAATTTAATTTTTACTCTACAGCACTGAATCGTTGGCATGGTGAAGGGACATCAACAGTAGAACCAATATTAAATACTTCAAGAGGTAATAACTTTGAGTCTTCTACCAATTTATTAGAAAGTGGTTCCTACCTACGTATTCGCGCCATTCAATTGGGGTATTCTTTACCAAAAAGTATATTAAAAGCCATTGGGTGTAATAAGTTTAGGATATTTATCAACACGCAAAACCCGATTACTTTTAAGAAAAACAGTGGATTTACCCCAGAAATAGGTGGAGATATACTAAATGGTGGAGTTGATGATGGAAATACCTATCCACTTCCTTCGGTTTATACAGCAGGTTTATCAGTTAACTTTTAATTCAATACAAAAATGAAAAAGATAATATTATTTTTTAGTATAGTGCTATTAGGCATTGCTTGTTCGGATACTTTTTTGGAACGCTATCCAAAAGGATACAATTATACTCCTGCTGAAATGGACAATAGTGTTTTGGTACAGGCAAAATTAGCGCAGGCTTATGCCAGTTTAAGAAATTGGGGATTTCTGTGGGGAGGTCTTGCAATGAATAATTATACTACACCTGATGTAGAAAAAGGAAGTACACCCAGTGATGGTGGTGAAATTAGTCAGTTTAAAACGTTAAGTTACACAGCTGCCAGTGCTCAGGTTAAAGACTATTATGCAAGTTGTTACAGTAGTATTTATCTTACTAACGAAGCAATTGGATTTATTGCTGCTCAGTCTGATACAGTTCCTACAAAAAATATAAACACAGGTGAAGCCTTGTTTCTGCGTTCAGTCATGTATTTCAGGTTGGCTCAGGCTTTTGGTGGTGTTCCTTGGGTAAATAAAATATTAGCTCAAACTGATAAAACACCTTCACGTTCTACAAGAGATGAAATTTGGAGTTATATTGAAAAAGATTTGAAGTATGCAATTCCACTTTTACCATCACGTGTATCCCTAATGGCAAGTGGTAATTCGGGACGTGCTACTCAAAATGCTGCTCGTGCTCTTTTGGCAAAAGTATATCTTTATCAGAAAAAATGGTCGGAAGCATTAGCTCAAACTACAGCCATTATAGGTTCGGGAGACAATGATTTAACAACGGCTTACGACCAGATTTTTAATGAAGCCAACGAATATGGACCCGAATCGGTGTTTGAAGTAAATTGTGATGTGAAACCAGTGGATAAGATAGATATAGGTAGTCAGTTCGCTCAAATTCAGGGAATCCGAGGTTTTCCAAATTTAGGCTGGGGATTCAATGCACCAAGTCAGGTGTTGATGGATGCTTATGAAACCGGTGACCCACGTAAAGCCGCATCGGTAATTGCCAATGGAGATGTATTAGAAGGTAAAAAGGTAATAGCTGATCAAGCTGGCTATCAGTTTTTCAATAAAAAGGTGTATACAAAACTTTCAGAAAGAGCACCAAATTATAGTAGAAACATTGGTGCACAAGGTGAATGGGTTAATATTCGTATCATTCGTTATGCTGATGTGGTGTTGATGTATGCCGAAGCAGCATGTGAACTTGGAAATACTACCGAAGCATTGGCCAAATTAGAAATGGTTCGTGTCCGTGCCCGTGGTGCAAATACTACAGTTTTGCCTGCAATTACAACTACCGACCAAACTCAATTACGAGCAAAAATTCATCAGGAACGTAGAATAGAACTGGCTATGGAATTTGAACGTTTTTATGATTTGGTTCGTTGGGGTGAAGCAAAAACCGCAATTGGTGCAAATTTCATTGTGGGTAAACACGAACTTTTCCCAATTCCACAATCTGAAATTGATAAATCCGGTGGTTTAATAAAGCAAAATCCGGGATATTAAATTTTAAATCAACTTCCTGCAAGTATAACTTTGCAGGAAGTTAATTTAAGCTATAATTCAAGTACTTACATGATTAAAGGAAAATACATACAGGATAAAAACAACCACTTTGCTCCGCAATTAATTGCGCATACAGGAGAAGGATGGGTTTCTTTTGTTCTTTCTCAGGGGTTAGTAGCTATTGTGTTATTTTTTTTCTTCTTTATTACTTCATGTCAGGATACGGTCATACCAACAATTGTTGTTGTTAAAAAGGATACTACAATAGTCGCAAAGAATGATACTACTTATTTACCTGCTAAAGTTCGTCCGGTACTCCACGAATGGCAACACAAGACCTTTAACTATTTTTACGAAGGCGCCAGTTCAACTGGAATGACTTTGGAGGGGAATGAACGTGGTGATGTAGTCACCATTGGTGGAAGTGGATTTGGTTTAATGGCTTTGATAGTGGGTTCGGAACGTGGCTGGATTAGCCGAGCACAAGCAGCAGCACAGACACAGAAAATTGTACGATTTCTTGGAAAGGCTGAAAGGTTTAAGGGTATGTGGTCGCATTGGTACAAACCCGATGGAACATCAGAGCCTTTTGGCGATCAGATAAAAACAGGAGACATTGTTGAAAGTGCTTATATGGCAGCGGGTTTACTTACTTCATTGGAATATTTTACAGCCAATTCTGCCATTGAAACAGAAATTAGAGATTCGGTTGATTCGTTTTGGAAAACCATGGATTGGAACTTTTATACAGGAAAAACAAATAAATTAAACTGGCATTGGTATTCACTAACTAATACTTTGAAAATGGATGTCAGAGGTTGGAATGAGACTTGGATTACTTATATCATGGCTTTAGGAGCACCAAGTCCGCATAATATATCGCAGGATGTTTACACGCAAGGTTGGTTGAGCAATGGCGGCATATATCATACCAACAGATCATTCTATGGATATGATTTGCCTTTAGGTGAAGATAAAGGTGGTCCATTGTTTTTTGCACATTATTCATTTTTAGGGCTCAACCCCCGAAAAATTGAAGACCAGTATGTAAATTATTGGAAACAAAACGTAGCTCACACCATGATTAATAGACATTATTGTATAGTGGACGCACCACCAGCTTATAAATATGATGATAAAAATTGGGGGCTTACAGCCTGTTACGGTGCTAAACCGCCAAACTGGAATTATAATGCACGTTCACCATTAAACGATGATGGTGTAATAGCACCTACTGCGGCTTTAAGTTCGTATCCATACACACCGTTTTATAGCACACAGGTGTTGTTTCAATTAGCTGCCAACTCACTGGTAAATGGTATTTATGGTTTTGCAGATGCTTATTGTCCTCAAACCAGTACTTCTGAAAGGAAACATTTGGCTATTGATCAGGGACCAATCGTGGTGATGATGGAGAATTACAGATCAGGACTTATTTGGAATTTACTGATGAAGAATGAACATGTGAATGCCGGTTTGTTGTTAGCAGGTATTAAAGAAAAACCGGTTTATTCACAAGGGTTTCATTTGGCTACAATAAACACCATAACCAATGAATATGATATGATGCGTCATCCCGACAGAGAACTTTATGAATTGGATTATGATGTAATCACTGAAGGAAATACAACATTTAAAATTATAAATGCTGATAATAAAGTAATTAGGGATACCACCATAAATGCCGTATTAGGTGAAAATTTATGGTCATTCAACAATAAAGATATTATTAACGGAAAACAATATACCATTACCATGTGTGCTCCCGACGGCAGGGAACACAATATGGTGGTAAGATTGCGATAAAAACAAAAACAATTTAATTTTTACTAACAATTTAATTTTTAACATCATGAAGAAGTTACTCTTTACTTTCGCATTGACACTTATGGTAAGTGCCTCTGCATTAGCACTTGACAACATTGTGCTAGACAATTTTGAAAACGGATTAGTGAATTTTACTACCACAGTGAACGTTAATCCCGCTGCATCAATGAACTACACAGTTGTGGATAATCCTGTTAAAGCAGGGATTAACACCAGCAATAAAGTGTGGAAATTTGAACGCAATGACATTGCTCCAAACAATGTAACTTGGGCAGGATTTTGGGCAAGTTTAAAAACCCCAGTTATTAAAGGTTATCACCGTGTTGAAGTGAAATACTTACGTACCAACGCTACTTCGCAATTGAGGATGAAAATCGAAGGGACAGTTAATAAAGAATTTGATCCGTTAAGACCAGCTTCAAAAACCAACGAATGGGAAACCTTGGTATTTGACATTTATGCCAATGGACTCAAAAACATTAATGTGTTGAGTTTATTCCCTGATAACTATACACCGGTGGATTTAAATGCTGTTGTATATATTGATGATATCACCGTTATTTTCGATCCAACTATTGTTCCACCACCACCACCAACATCGGATACCTTGTTTATCAAAAGTGCTGATAATCGTTTTTATGATCAAAGCATAGTTGGTCAGACTGCTCCAAGTACAGTTGTTGCTGAAAGTTGGGATAATAAGCCTACAACTACCAAAGACAAATTACCTGTAGTTACAACTCCAGTAAAAAGTGGTATTAACGCCTTGAAATTACAATGGAAATCAGCTACTGGCGGCGACTGGTGGTCTTTGGTTGCTAGTATCGGATGGAAACCTTTCGATTTAACAACTATGACTCATGTTAAGTTTTGGATTAATTCACCGGTTGCTTTAGCAAAAACGGCTTTGCCAAAAATTAAATTAGAAGCATATTCTGGCACTCCAAAAGCTACAGGAACAGTAAATATTGCAAGTTATTTAGCTAGTGATTTGGCAGCGAATACTTGGACTGAAGTTTCTGTTCCTCTGTCTGATTTATGGGCAACTAATGCAGCATTTGTTGCAAAAGATGTTATAAAAGGAGTCATGTTCTTGCAAAATGCTATCGATAACGTAGAACACACTTTTTATTTAAACGAATTTATATTTAAAAATCTTTCTACAGGTTTATTCACGCCTACAGTTCAAAAAACAATTTCTGCTTATTATACCAATGGTGAAGTTCGTATTACAAATTACGTTGGTAACGTAAGCATATTCGATGTTACAGGTAAAATGGTAGCTTCTGGAAAAGTATCTGAAGGTAAATTCAATCTAAATATTCAAAAAGGTATTTATATTGTAAATACAACTAAAGGAATCGCTAAAATTGCAGTGAAATAATTTAATAACCCTTGTGCAATGCCGATGTTCAAGGGGAAAATCATTTATATTGTTTGTGATTAGTATTATTACCAACACTAAAAAATAAATGACTGTTTTCTATCAAAAATTAAGGATGGTTGAACTTATCAACCATCCTTTTTTGTCTGTTGTGCATTGAATTAAGCTTGAGGAATGAAAGTTCCTCTATGTTCCGAACTGATCGCAAACATTAACGCTCGAATAAGGAATTGTGGGGATTGGAAATCTGAATAAAGTCATTAACAAATCTGAAGTTTTCAAGAACAGAAATTTAATAATAGGCTTCTCTTGAGATGGTAACAGAGCTATGGTTTGATAATGCCCAAAATATAACCGTAACTCAAAGTTAGTAAACCAATCAAAACACAGTGGAAGTTTAGTGTTTTATCCCGAGAGGGGTGGTGATGAAAACACGCATAAATTTAATAATTGTTGTCTGGTAAAAAAAAATATTTTGAATGCAATAATTTATATCTCACACTTAGTTCAAGATGACCTTAAATTAGCTAGGTTTATGGTTGGCGGCAAAGCTTCCAACCAAATACCAATAGTCCGAATTCATCGTAAGGCATTGTCTTTCTGAAAGGAGTGAAGAATATAATATTTTATACCAACAAAAATGTGTCTAATCTTTGAGGTTTGAGGCAATATTATTCTATTATTTTAAATGTAAGCCCTCTCACATTATGAAAATAGAGAATTTTGATTATTCAATTTATTTTCCTTGATTGGTACATCCATAAAAAAAATTATAGTTTTATTGTTTGTTATGTAAATAAAAGGAGTTATTTTTACGCGATTTAATTACTGGAATAGCTGTGTGAAGATGACTTTCAACAATAGTGATAGTTAATAACGTGACGCGATTATTTAGCAATAAAAGAAAAAAAATTTAAGAAAATGACAAGAATACTTAGAATTACACTGATATTGGCAATTTTTACACAAAATTTTAAATTAGCTGTATCGCAAGTTACCAAGTCAATTCAATTAATTGACGAACAAACAATACAACCTATCGTTGGTGCAAATTTTAATTACGAAAATCAAATTGGGGTTTCAGACAACTATGGTAAAATTCAGATTGAGTTCAGCCCAAATGCTACATTAAAACTATCGCATATAAATTATGGACAATGGATACTTTCTACCACAGAAATAAGTACTGCATTAAGTACCGGAAAAATTTACAGGGAAAACATTACCGTTAATCTTAAACCTTTTTCCATTATTGCTTATCATACAAATAATCAAACAAATAGAATTGATTTAAACAGTCAGGAAAAATTAAATCACGATGCTGGTGCAGTTTTAAATACCGATGTATCAATAAATAGCATAAAAAAAAGTGGTGTTTATGGTTTTGACCCAGTACTTCGAGGGTTTAAATATGAACAATTAAACATTATAATCAATGGCTCTTGCGCTGCTACGGCAGCCTGTCCGAACAGAATGGACCCAATAACAAGCCAAATTCCACTTAATACCATTCAAACTATACAAATTTTGAAAGGACCTTATTCGTTACGGTTTGGAAATTCATTTGGTGGAAGTATCAATTTTTTGACAGCAAATCCTATTTTCACTGATACAATAAAAACCATAAGCCGATTATCAACAACTTACGAAAACAATGGAAACGTTTTCCGTAGCGAGGGTATGTTTGGCTTGCATAACAAGCGAATAGATTTAAAGATTGTTGGATCGTGGTCGCAAGGTATAGACTACAATGCTGGAAATCAAACCTTAGTTCAATCCGATTTTTTAAGAGCGAGTTTTGGTTCCGATTTAGCAATAAAACTAACCAATAATCAAATCATTAATTTAATAATCAATCGTAATTTAGGAAGAAACATAGATTTTCCAAGTTTACCAATGGATTTGATTCATGATGATACATGGATGTTCTCTGCGGAACATGGTTTGATTTTAAAACAACGAAAACTTAATTCGTGGAAAACATTGATTTATGCTACACATGTTAATCACTTAATGGATAATTCACTAAAAGTATTAAATCCAAGAACTATGAATGCCAAATCGCCGACACAAACCTTAAACTATGGCGGTAGAACCGAAACAACGTGGAATTTTGGAAATACAACAACGTTTGCAGGAATAGATTTAAAAACTGAAAATGCAGAAGGAAGTAGAACCAGAGAAATACTAACCGGATCAAATGCTGGAAAATTATTTACTGATAATATCTGGCAAAATAGCACAATTGTTCGCAATGGATATTTTGCTGAAACGAATATCGTTTCGTCGAATTTTCTTTATGTGATTGCAGGAAGATTAGAAATAAACAATGCGAAAGCAAACGAAGTTGCACCCGAATTTTCAGTAATTAATTCTGAAACCAATATTACACAATTAAATTCAAGCATAAGTTTAGGTATCATTAAAAATTTTGCAAAATTTTATTCCATCAAATTTTGGGCAGGAACTTCGCAAAGAAGCGGTGGTTTAACCGAAAAATATATCAATTATTTTTCAGTAGGTCGCGATGCCTACGAACTAGTTGGCAATCCTGCTATTAAACCTGAAAGAAATAATCAAACCGATTTAATCCTTGAAATAAAAACAGTTAAAATATTTTTAAATGTAAATCTATTTGCCTCATATATAACTGATTATATAACTTCAATTAAAAATATCGATTTGAAACCACGTATTGCGACAAGTCCGGGTGTGCGACAATTCACAAATACAGATAATGTTTTTAAAACTGGTTTTGAAATTAATTGGAAACAGTATTTGTTTTACAGTATTCAACAACAAGCAGGAATTGCGTACACATATGCTAAAAATACTGAAAATAACGAGCCATTATCCGAAATTGCACCTTTTGAATTACGATATTTACTTGCCGGCAAATACTTCAACAATAAATTAAATTTTGAAATTTTGTTACGACATGTACTAAAACAAAATAGGATTTCGGTTGAATTTGGTGAAAAAGAAACACCTTCATTTACTACACTTGATTTTGGAATTTCATATAAAATGCTTAAATTTATGAGTATAGCCTCTGGTGTTCAAAATATTTTTAATAAAACTCATTACGAACATTTAAACCGATCTATAAGTGGAAGTACAACCGATTATATATTTAACAGAGGAAGAAGTTTATATTTTACATTGGTGGTTGATTTTAAATAAATGCGACACCTAAAGGAAAATATTATCCATTCATAATTTAGTTTTATCATTGTGCTTCAATTTAAAAAATCAAAAGAGAATTCAAACATTTTACAAATAAAATTAGACAATCATATTGGTTTTAGATATTCAAGTTTCCATCAGATTGTATTTCACACGAAAAGTGGTAGAACGAAAAAAATACAATCAGAAAATCCATCAAATATTGAAAAAGCTTAGAATATGATAAATGAAGCTATGAAGCTTGTTATTAGTGAATTAAATATTGGTGCGTAAATAAAAAATATCAATTTTATTTACGTTTTGGAATGGTAAAAACATATTAATCATTTTGTTTATGACCATACAAGTAAAAGCATCTTCACATTTAAAAATTAACAAATATGGAAAAATACTTAATAGAAACACCAATCTTAAACTATTCAGATAGTTCAATTCAGTCCTTGGTAAAAAATAAAAAGTGGCTAACAATGGATACAATTGAAAGAGTAAAAGCAATATATTACTATGTTAGAGATGACATTGAATTTGGTTACAATATATCGGATGATATAACCGCTAAACAAGTATTAAAAGATGGTTATGGTCAATGTAATACAAAAGCAACCTTGTTAATGGCACTTTTACGTGCAGGTGGAATACCGAACAGAATACATGGATTTACCATTGACAAAGCGTTACAAAAGGGAGCAATTACGGGAATTTGGTATAAACTCTCGCCAAAAAAAATTTTACATAGTTGGGTGGAAATTTATGTTAACGACAAATGGTATTTTCTTGAAGGTGTAATACTTGACAAAGAATATTTAACACGTTTACAAGAAAAAAATAAAAACAGTAAAACTACATTTTGTGGATATGGTGCTTATACTGACAATTTTGCAAACCCACCAATTGTATGGAATTTAAATAATACCTTCATTCAAGACAAAGGAATAAACCAAGATTTTGGTCTGTTTGACACACCAGATGAATTTTATAAAAAACACCAACAGAAACTTGGAGCGTTTAAGAAATTTATTTTTCTTTATATTGTACGACATAAAATGAATAAAAACGTTGAAAAAATAAGAACCGGCAGGTAACAACAGTGTAAAAATAAATTAAATACAAACTCTAAACGTTAATACAAAGCTGATTTAAAATGAAAAAAATCTTTATTATTTTAGCTTTTTCCTTTATTAATCTACATTTTCTAACCGCTCAGGTAAAAAACATAAAAATGGAAAAATTGGTATCACATTCTCTTCATTAGGTGATAATGTTGTTATTAGATTTGATGAATTACAAGGTGCAATGTTTGGCTGAATTGCTCCTTATTTAATTAAAACTATTTTTAAACCATTAATTATCAATGAGTAATCAAATATCGAAAAAAGGGCAATGAGAAAATCCATCAAATATAGAAAAAGCATATTCTATGAAAATTGAAGCAATGTAGCTTGTTATTCGTGAATGAAATATTGCTACATAAAATAAAAAAATGTGAATTTTTTTTACGTTTTGGAATAATAAAAAAAATGAAATCATTGACAAAAAATGAAGAAAACAGATATACTTCCCTAAGCATGAAAAAAATAATTACTCTTCTCAGTCTTTACTTTAGTTTCATTCCTTTTACACAAGCTTCTAATGAAATTACAGTAACAACTAAAGCTATTACCAATATTAGTTCTACAACCGCTATTGGAAATGGAACTTTAATCATTTTAGGAGATGTAAATCCGACACAATATGGGGTTGTATGGAGTACATATCACAATCCTGACATATCACTTACTACCAAAACCACACAAGGCGTAATTACTTCTACCAGAGATTTCACTTCCGATATTTCTGGTTTACTACCAAATACCACCTATTATCTTCGTGCTTATGCAACCAACAGTGTTGGCACTAGTTATGGTAATGAAGTTTCATTTAATACACTCACATTGCAAACCATTTCTTTTGGAAATCTTGACACAAAAACCTATGGTGATGCTGCATTTAATCTTACAGCATCAACCACAGCTACTGGATTAACGATAACTTATTTAAGCGATAATGAGGCTGTTGCCAAGATCTCTGGGAATACTCTTTCTATAATAGGAGTAGGCGAAGCTAACATTACTGCTATACAAGCTGGAAATAACATTTATTTAGCTGCAACTGATGTAACTCAAAAAATTATTGTTAATAAGCGTCCAATTACCATAACAGTTGATGCAGTTTCAAAAACCTATGGTGATAATGACCCATTTTTTACGACCAAAATAACTTCTGGTACAATAATAACAGGAGATAACAGCACAGGTTATTTGACACGTAATGTTGGCGAAAATGTAGGTTTTTATTTAATAAACAAAGGAACATATAGTTTTGGTGATAATTACGACGAAACTTTTGTTACTAATGTTTTAAGTATTACAAAACGACCCATTACAATTACTGTTGATGCTGTTTCAAAAATCTATGGTGATAATGACCCAATTTTTACTACTCAAATAACTTCCGGAACAACAATTCCAGGAGATAACAGCACTGGTTCTTTGACTCGGGCAGTTGGCGAAACCGTAGGGGATTACCCAATAAGCAGAGGTACATACACCTTTGACACTAATTATGATGAAACCTTTGTCGGAACAAATCTGATTATTACAAAACGTCCCATTACCATTACTGTTGATGCAGTTTCAAAAACCTATGGTGAAACAGACCCAATTTTTACAACGCAAATGACTTCCGGAACAATAATAACAGGAGATAACAGCACAGGTTCTTTGACTCGGGCATATGGCGAAACCATAGGGAATTACCCAATAAGCAAAGGTACATACACCTATGGCTCAAATTATGATGAAAACTTTGTAGGAACAAATCTGAATATAAGCAAACGTCCTATCACCATTACTGTTGATGCTGTTTCAAAAACTTATGGTGATACAGACCCCTTTTTTGTTTCAATAGTAACTTCAGGAACTATTGTGTCAGGAGATAATACCACAGGTTCAATGAATCGTGAAGTAGGCGAAAATGTTGGTTTCTATGCTATCAATAAAGGAACATACTCTTATGGTGATAATTACAGCGAAACATTTGAGAGTAATGATTTAAGTATTACAAAACGTCCCATCACCATTACAGTTGATGCGGTTTCAAAAATCTTTGGTGATATAGATCCAATCTTTACCACACAAATAACTTTAGGAACAATAGTCAATGGAAATTCTCCATTTGGTGCACTAACAAGAGATATTGGCGAAAATGCAGGAAATTATGCTATCAATAAAAATTCTTACACTTTTGGTGATAATTACTACGAAACTTTTATTAGTAAAGAACTAAGCATTACAAAGCGTCCAATCACTATTGCAATTGATGCTGTATCAAAAATCTATGGTGATTCAGATCCAATTTTTTCTCCTCAAGTAATTATTGGGGAAATTGTAAACGAAAATACAGCAACTGGTAAATTGAGTCGTATGGCAGGCGAAAATGTTGGCTATTATCTGATTAAAAAAGGAACTTACACTTTTGGCGATAATTACGACGAAACTTTTATCAACAATGTTTTAAACATTACAAAACGTCCAATTATTATTACGGTGGATGCTGTTTCAAAAACTTATGGTGATAGAGACCCAGATTTAAACCCACATGTAATTTCAGGAACAATATTAATAGGAGATATCGGCACAGGTTCATTGACTCGCGCAGTAGGCGAAACGGTGGGTTCTTATGCAATCAACAAAGGGACTTACACATTTGGCGATAATTATGACGAAATGTTTATCAGCAAAGATTTAATCATTACAAAACGTGCAATCACAATTACTGTTGGAGCTATTTCAAAAACCTATGGTGACATTGATCCGATTTTTACCACACAAATAACTTCCGGAACAATTGTAAACGGCAATACAGCAATTGGGACTTTGAGTCGTGAAATAGGCGAATCGGTGGGTTATTATGCCATCAACAAAGGAACTTACACTTTTGGAGATAATTACGATGAAGGTTTTGAAATTGATTACCTGAAAATTGAAAAACGAAAAATTACCGTTACCGCTGTTATAGATTCCAAAACTTATGATGGAACCAATAATTCAACATTAATTCCAACTTTCGGGACACTAGTCAATGGTGATTTGGTAAATACAACACCGATACAAGCATTCAACAATGCAAATGTTGGTACAAATCATGTGCTGACAGCTTCGGGATTTACCATCAAAAACGGAAGTAATGATGCCACTGCTAATTATAATATCAGTTATGTTTCTTCAGCACCTACCGCAATCATTCACCCTAAGCAAGTTCTTGTTACTGAACCAACAATATCAACCAGTAAAGTATACGATGGGAGTGATATTGCAAGTGTTACCGCAGGCTTAATGTCTGGAGTAGCTGCCATGGATATTGGGAACGTGTCAATAACAGCTAAAGCAACATATTCAGATGCTAGCGTAGGTACAGGAAAGATTATTACTGTTAAATATACTTTAAGTGGGTCTGCAATGGCAAATTACATAGCTCCCCCCGACTACATATACTCAGTTTCAGAAGTTGAAATTATTCGTAAACAATTGACCATAACCGAACCAACAGTCATAAAAAATAAAATGTTCGATGGTAATAGTTCAGCATATATTTCTAAAATTGGAAATTTACAAGGTGTGGAAATTATAGATGTAAACAATGTGGGTGTAGTAGCTACAGCAACTTATAACAGTAATTCAGAAGGACAAAATAAAACGATTACAGTTGTTTACCAATTGACTGGTAGTACCAAAAATAATTACTTTGTTCCTGTAAATTCAATTTTTACAGGAGCAAAAATATCAGGGAATATTACATTAGAAACCTTGGCAACTTCAACTCAAGGCTGCGAAAACTCAAATCTGGAATTAGACTATGTTGTATTAACAGGTACGCCTACTCTGTACAAAATTACATTTAATACAGATGCTTTAAATGCTGGTATTAAGAATGTAGTTTATACTAATTTGCCAACAACTCAAAATAATGGAATTTTATCAATTCCAATTCCAAAGGGAACACACGATGGAACATATCAGGGAACTTTACAAGTTATGAACGAATTAGGTATTGAAAGTTCAGCATATACTTTCCAATTTACTATTAATGTATCATCCGATATTATTATAACTAAGTTTACCGATGTTGTATTGTGCGACAATAGTAGTAAACGTTTCACGGCTTTTCAATGGAATAAAAATGGTGAGGCTATAAATGGTGCTATAAACCAGTTCTATTGCGATCCGGATGGCTTGATAGGGAATTATTCACTGAAATTGACAACAACTGAAGGGCAAACCCTCTATACTTGTCAGAAGGTATTGAACATCCCATTGTCAATAAAAGTCACATCATATCCAAGTCCCGTAAGAGCCAGTCAGACTTGTACGGTTAAAATCTCAGGTATTGAAAATTATGAATTAGAAGGCGCTGAACTATCTGTTTTCAACGTACAGGGTATTCGTGTGTTTTATACCGACAAAGTTGAAAAGTTAAATCTGGTGAGTTTGCCAACAGTTTCGGGAGTTTATATCGGACACTTAAAAACAATTTCTGTTGTTGATTATACATTTAAAATATTTGTAGAGAAATGATAACCGAGTTAATAGGGATAAACAAGAAATCGGTGAACTCAGTATTCGGTTTTAATTTATCACTTTAATTAAATTTCAAACAAAAAAAATAATGAAGAAACTAATCATAATGGGATGGGGATTGGTGATTTTTAGTGCCATTCAATCACAAGAAAAGGGAAATTTTCTTCACTTCAATGTTGGAGGTGGATTGAACAACATATCCTATAATTTGAAGGATGGAACTGAAAAAGGTCAATTCGGTTACACTCTAAATGCGGCTTTCAGCTATTTTTTAACGTCTCAATTGGGCATTCAAAGTGGTATCGGACTTCAATCATTTAATTCATTATCCACCATTAATCTGAAGTCAGCAAGTTCGGAGATTGATACTGATGGGCATACTTATGAATTTTGGACAAACTATAAAAACTGGCAGGAAATACAACAAATTCTTTCGCTGGATATTCCAATTATGGGGCAGTTTAAACGATTTTTAGACAGAAAGTTTGGAATTTTAGTAGCCATGGGTGGAAAAATTTCTATCCCAATTTATTCTAATTATAAAACCTCTGCCGGTCAAATTGTAACAACAGGATATTATAATCAGTGGAATGTAGAGTTGACTGAAATGCCGCAGCATGGATTTACAACGTATACCAATAGTTATTCCGGTAATTTAACCCTAAAACCTTCATTTATGGCAGTTGCAGAACTAGGCGGACTTTACAAAATTTCCAGAAAAACAGAATTATATATTGGCGGATATTTTAACTATGGATTTAACAATATATTAAATCCCGACTCAAAATTAATACTCCAACCAAATGCAATTTACAATGGCGTTTTTTCGTCCAGCCAAACAATTAAAGTTGTACCAATTTCTATTGGTATAAAAATTGGATTGTATTGGCAGTTTGGAAAGATATTCCCTTTTAGGTAATGTTTGAATACTTTCAGATTTCCTGACCTCTCGCAATTTAGTTTGTCGATAATTTATAGATGAGCTGAAGTTCCGTACCTGGATAATTTGGCTCTGAGTCTGTTAGTAGTTCACATAATTTGTCGAGAGCAGAGATGTCTCTTGGTGTTGATTGGTTATAGAGTTTTATCGTTAAATTTGTTTATTGTGATACAAAATTATAATTTATTTATAAAGCTGAAATCTTTCTGATTGTTTATTCTAGTTGTGCGCTATCCTTCCTCTTACATTTTGAATAAATAGCTTATCTTTGCATTACAAAAAATTATCAATGCAGTATTATTAAAGTTATACAATATGAAACTCAGCAAACTTTTTTTCTCATTTTCTTTTTCCTGACTTTGACAGTTTTCGAGCCTTCATTTTGTAAAAAGCTGTATT
>JACDZH010000017.1 GCA_013426815.1 Paludibacter sp. | reverse complement strand
CTCCTATGATACAACTTTTTGACACACTTTCTTATCCCGAACTCAGGTTAATAATAAAGGCTCTCCTCTTTTTTATATTGGCACGGATTGCAAATCTGCGTCAGCGGAGGGGGAAAACTATAAAGTGTTGAAAATAAATAATCTACAATCTCAGTAATTGATTTTGATAAAATAAAAAACGCTGTAAACTTATTCGTTTCCAGCGTTTTATGCTTGTTTCTGTTTCAGTAATCATGGCTATTAACCATGATATTACTAATTTATTTTCTTAATCAATCCCATTCCAATTTGAATGGCTTTTTCGTTTACCGGGATTAAATGATGGTGACGATCGGGAAGTGATTTTTTTAAACCTTTAAGCACATTTTCTACCTGAACGATGGGTCTAACTTTGAGCAAACCTCCCAAAATAATCATATTCATTGTTCTTGATGCATTGTTAGCATAAGCATATTCGGTAGCATCAATACGGTAAATGTTGATATCAGTACGTGTTGGGAATTTCTTGAATCCATTACTATCAAAAATTAAAGTTCCACCTGGTTTTATTTTGCTTTCAAATCTGTCTAACGATGGTTGATTCAGGACAATGGCTGTATCATACGAATTTAGTACCGGAGAACTGATGCGTTCGTCGCTCAGTATGACAGTAACATTTGCTGTTCCGCCACGTTGCTCGGGTCCATAAGAAGGCATCCAACTTACTTCCTGCCCTTGCATTAATCCCGAATAGGCTAAAATTTTCCCCATCGATAGTACGCCTTGTCCACCAAATCCGGCTATTATAATTTCTTCTTTCATTCTTAAATTGTAAATTGTAAATGAATAAATACTAAATACTTATAGGTCTTTCAAATCACCAATTGGGTAAGCCGGAAACATATTTTTTACCATCCAATCGTTAGAGTCGGCAGGTGATAATTTCCAACCGGAGTTACAAGTTGAAACAATTTCGACTACTGAAGTTCCTTTGTTTTGCATTGAGTTTTCAAAAGCTTTTTGAATGGCTTTTTTTGTCCGACGAACGGTCGCTACATTGTGCACACTTTGACGTGTTACATAACAAGTTCCTTCTAATTGTGCCAATAATTTGGTAATATCCAGCGGATTTCCATTTAACGGAATTGTTCGTCCATTGGGTGATGTGGACGATTTCATCCCAACCAAAGTTGTTGGTGCCATTTGACCACCAGTCATACCATAAATACCATTATTAATAAAAATAATCGCAATATTTTCGCCTCTGTTGGCAGCATGAATAGTTTCTGCTGTACCAATGGCTGCTAAGTCGCCATCGCCCTGATAAGTAAATACTAACCGATCGGGTAGTAAACGTTTTACAGCTGTTGCCAAAGCAGGTGCACGGCCATGTGCAGCTTGTTGCCAATCGATATCGAGATATTTATATGCGAATACAGCACAACCAACCGGAGCTATGCCAATTGTTTTATTCTGAATATCCATTTCTTCAATTATTTCGGCAATAAGCTTGTGTACAACACCATGACTACATCCGGGGCAATAATGCATGGGTACATCATTCATCACTTTGGTTTTGGTATAAACCAAATTATCAGGATTAATTATATCGTTTATTGTCATAAATTTATTTTTTTTCATCCCGTACGTTTTCGGGGATTGTTTACTATTTAGTTACAGAATTCTGTAACTATTTTATTAATTTGCTTTTCAAAGCTTCCAAAACTTCATCGGGGGATGGAACAATTCCACCCATTCTACCATAAAATTCAACAGGAACTCTGCCATTTACTGCTAATTTTACATCGTCGACCATTTGTCCCGCATTCATTTCTACAGTAAGAATTCCTTTAATTTTTTCTGCCAATTCTCTTATAATTCTACTAGGATATGGAAATAAAGTGATAGGTCGTAGTAATCCGGCTTTAATACCTTCTGTACGAGCCATTTCTACTGCTTTTTGGCATACACGAGCTGTTGTTCCAAAAGCAATAATCAGATATTCTGCGTCATCGCACGAAAACTCTTCGTAAAATACTTCGGTTTTTTCAATTTCACGATAACGACATTGTAACCGTAGATTAATTTCTTCCATTTCCTCCGAAAGTAATGCCAGGGAAGTTATAATATTTGGTTTGCGGTTTGCGGGTTTACCTAAGGTAGCCCAAGGACATTTTTCACGTATTTCAACTTCAGTCAATCGTGGTTGAAATGGTGGTAATATGACTTTCTCCATCATCTGACCAATAACACCATCTGCCAAAATCATGGTAGGTGTAAGGTATTTAAAAGCTAAATCGAATGCCAATACTGTATGATCGGCCATTTCTTGCACAGACGCAGGTGCAAGAGTTATCATTTTATAATCGCCATGACCACCACCTTTAACAGTTTGATAATAATCAGCTTGACTAGGTTGAATGGTTCCCAAACCAGGACCGCCACGCATAACATTTACAATTACACAAGGTAATTCTGCTCCGGCAAGATAGGAAATTCCTTCTTGCATCAAACTTACTCCGGGACTCGATGAACTGGTCATTGATTTTTTACCACAACTTGCAGCACCGTAAACCATATTTATCGAAGCCACTTCACTTTCAGCCTGAAGTACTACCATTCCGGTTGTATTCCATGGTTCAAGTTCCATTAGTGTTTCCAATATTTCGGACTGAGGAGTAATAGGATAGCCAAAATAACCATCACATCCACTTCGGATAGCAGCATGGGCAATAGCCTCATTCCCTTTCATGAGCCTTACTTCTTCATTATGTTGATTTTTTAAATTGTTCATAATATTGATTTATAAAAGATGAGTACTAATTAAACTATTAAAGCTTAACTTTATAAACCGTAATGCAAGCATCTGGACAAACATACGCACAGGCAGAACAACCGACACAAGCATCAGGGAAAGCCATATAAGAATAATTATAACCTTTAGAATTTGCTTCATTATTTAATGATAATACCTTTGAAGGACAAGCTACTACGCATAAATTACATCCTTTACAACGTTCTATATTTACAACTATTGCTCCTTTAATTTTTGCCATTATATTTTTTTTTAAAATTGCCCACAAATGTAGGTAAATTATCCTAAAAATCACATTTTTAAACTACCTTTTTTAGTTTTTTTTCAGTGTTTTAATTACCTCCAATAACTATTTTTTTTGTTGAGCTAACAACTGCATTAAAAAGTCAGGTTTGGCAAATGCCGAAGTCCATCTATTGTGACCAACTCCCGGAAATTCAATGAGTTCAACCTTTTATGAGCCATTTGCTTCCAATTCAATAAAAACATTTCGTGAATATTCAAGAGATTCCACATTATCACTTCCACCATTATAGATTCTAATCGGCATTTTGAGTACTTTTTTCAATCCTTTCACATTAACTCCACAACAGATTGGTATGGCAGCTGCAAATTTCTTAGTATAACTGCAAATAAAATCGAAAGTCCCCATACCTCCTAAGGATAAACCAAGGATGTAAATTCGTTTTGAGTCTATAACATCAGCTTTTTGAAAGTAGTCAACTAATTTCTTAGTTAATTCGAGCTACTTAGTTGCATTTTTTAGTATCAATAATATCAAATTTATCGTTGGTTTTTTAATTCATATTTACCCAAGAACCATTAATAAAACATTGATGAAAAAATTTCGATACTATGATATTTTACCAGATTTAAAGAATTTATAAATAGAGAAGCACCATTTGTAAACTCTTTTTCATTGTAGTTTCCACATTCACCAATTTCGTGCAGAAAAATAACCAAAGGAAAGGATTTTGTTTTATAATAATTCATGGAATACAAAACGCAATAAAGTAAGATTTAGCCTTTTTAGAAAAATTCTTTTTTTATAAAAAATTCATTTTGTGAATTAGTTAACATTCTCACAGTTATTAGTATAAAAAATATGAGAATATTTTTTTTCATTTGATATTTAATAATATTGAAAAAATTCCATCAAAAAATGGATTAAAATTGATTTCCTAGTCATTTGCAAAGTAAACCTTCAAATTCCATATTTCCAAAAGTATGTGAGAAAAAGCCTTTTATTGTTGTTATACCTTAGTATTTGGGATTAAATTTAAAAATAATGGGATAAAAATTTCAAGTAAATTTCAATTCTCATTAAATTTGTCAATAATTATTGTACTCAATAACGTTTATTATGTATAAATAGTTGAATCGGGTATCAAATTTTAATTGTTTTTTATAGTTTGAGGCTTTAGAAATCTTTTAATAATCTGTTACAAACCCCGTTATAAGGGCAATATTGACATATTTTATTATTTTCCGTTTGAACGAAAGGAACCTGAGAATCAAAAATTTCTTCCAAACAAGATGTCAAATGCATGTTAAATTCTGTTTCGTAAATACTAAAATCAGATACGATTTCGTTTACGGTTTTTTCAGGTTTGTAATGTAATTCAGTATCAAAACCTTCTTTAAAAACATCACGCATATAATAAATACCAGGTATCATAGTTTTTCCTTTGGCTTTTTCTTTGTACAGAATGCCATATAAAAAAGTTTGCAACACAAATTTAGCTCGTTTATCTTTATTGTGTTCAAAAACCTCATCCAAATTTTTAAAGTCCAGTGAACCACTTCCGGTTTTATAATCTAGTATGCGTAACCTGCCTTCTTTCTCATCAATTCGGTCGATAAAACCCTTTAAATTTATATGTAAAGCACCTTTAAGGATAGGAAACTGAATATAACATCTTTCTTCGGAATTGATATAACGAAAAGGTGCATATTGTTTATCTGTTTTTAAAACCTGTAAGATATATTTTCGAATAACGTTGGCTATCAATAAGTTATTTCCTTCAAGTTGAACAATCACATTGTTTTTTTTCTTAAAATATTTCTCCGAAAATGCAAGTGCAATTTGTTGGTCAATATAGTTTGGATTTCCCATTAAGTTATCAAAATCATCGGTTTGCATGATTTTTCCTTCGAATGGTTTATATATGTTTTCCATAACTGTATGAAACAAAGTACCAAACATATCAGCTTCAACCGTTTCTTTTACTTCTTCGGCTTGCTCTACTTCTTCCACCTTGGTAAGGTAAAACTGCAAAGGACAATCGATATAAGTATTGATAGAACTTGCCGATAGTGCAGGTTGATTTTCACCACCTAAGGTAAAACGTTGTAATTTTGACATTACAGCTTGTGTTTTTTCAATTTTTATGGCTTGAGGACTTCCAAAACCAATATCGAACGAAATAGTTTTTCGTTGAATGTTTACACCATAGTGGTAATACAATTGATGCATAAATCGGCTTACTTCGCCGGTTTGTCCTGCTTCGTTGCGAGAATCGTACAACAGGAAAATGCGTTTGGTACGGTGAATGAGTCGATAAAAATTATATGCTGTGATTGCATCTTGATGTTCGTAAGTGGGCAAGTCGAATCCACGACGCAGGTTGTATGGAATAAAACTATTTGAACTGCTTTTTTGAGGATATATACCTTCGTTGAATGATGTAATGATCAGATTATCAAAGTCTAAGCCACGTGTTTCGAGAACTCCCATTACTTGTAGTCCATCCAGTGGTTCACCCACAAATGGAATGGTAATACCGGCAGTTAATTGTCGTGTGAGACGTACCAAAGTATCAATCGTCATATCCACTTCCACAGGTTTGACCTTCATAATATCGGACATTCGATTGATGGTAATATAATATTGATAAAGAAAATCACATTCTAACTCGTAGTTGTGTGTATCATCTGAAGCTTGTTGCCAGCCGGCATGTATACTTTTTAGAATTTGAAGCAAATATGGTAAAAAATTATGTGTATTGGTTTGTGAAACGAAAATAGCTGCTAACAAATCATTCTGTTTTAATTCTTCAGCATCAATATAAATCCAATTGTTTTCTGCCATTTTGAATTTAATTCTATCGACTTCTTCGCCGCAAAGCATGGCAATGTATTGATGATTAAGGATATTTGAAACATTAAGATGATAAAATGAAACACGATTTTCCGAAACTCTCATTCGTTTTTGTAAATCGAAAATATGTTCATTCAATCCCGACGCCGGAGTGGCATTCAGCGGAAAACCCATAGTAACGTTTACCTTTTCAATTTGTGAGGGTAAAGAATGGAGTAGTGGAACTAACAAACTCTCATCGGGCAAAACGACCGCTGTTTTTATCCAACTTTGATTTGGGGTATGTGATGGAAATAGCTGGTTTAGTATCCTGAATGTTTGTTTGGCTTGACCCACAGCCGATGGCACAGCAATGAGTTCAATATCTTTATCTTGCAGCGATTCGACAATTGGTTTTATTACATATTTTGATGGAAAAACATGAATATTTTCGACATAAAAGAGTGATGCCTGATTATCTGAGTCGCGCAATTCAACGGCTTCATAATCCCAATAAAAATCGGCTTGTCCGAGTTTTTGTAATTCAGCAAAAAGGGTTCTTTCACAAGGATTTAAAGCGTTAAAACCGATAAACACAAATTGTTTATTTTCAAATTCCGGAATTAATTCTTTAGTGCAAAGGCGGTCTACAACTTCTCGGCAAATCATACCTTCAGTAGCAGTATTCTCTGCTGTCAGCTCCAAACGGAATTGTTCATAAATTGGAAATAAAATTTTCCAGGTTGCAATAAAATTTTCCTGCGATTTACCTTCCACTACCGGAACGAAATTACTCCAAAATTGACGAATTGCATCCACTTGACGCTCTGAGAAAACATTAAAAAGTTGGTCAATCTGCTTTAGTTCAGTGATATTTGTAAACAATTGTTTGGCATCCACACGATATTTATCTACATCTTCAAAGTCGGAAAGTAACATCTCGCCCCAAAACACAAAAGAATCAAAGGTTTCGTCGTTATTAATTTGCGATTTATAGATGCGATACAACTGGAACAACATACTCAACCGATCAGCTGTTTGCCAATGTGAAGCTTGACTGAAACAATCGTTAATGGTGATTATTTCGGGTGAGAAAATGGGTTTGGCGGCAATTTCTGATAGATATTTTTGAAAGAAAAGACCTGCACGACGATTTGGAAAAACGAATGTAAAATCGCTTACACCAGCATCATGATGTGAATAAAAAGCTTGTGCTATGCGGTAAAGAAAAGAATTCATTTTGGTTTTGTTCTGCCGAGACGGACTCGATTTTGGGACTGCTAAATTACAATTTATTTTGAATTTAAACAATTGAACTCCAAATATTAATTAAAATAATTCTTTAATTAATAAGTTTTTAATAGTACAAAATCAAATTTAATTATAAATTTGATTCTCAAATAATTAGCTTTCAATTAGCAATTCAATCAAAATTTTCTTACTTTTGCACAATTCAATTTTAGAATTTCAATCCCGAAAGCAATAGGGACTCAATTTCAGTTATAAATATGATAGGAACACTTGTAAACACAGCAGCCGTGATAGATGGAGGAACGTTTGGTATATTGCTTAAAAAAAATATGCCAGAGCGATTAAAAACCATTTATTTTCAAGCAATAGGTTTATTTACCATTGCCATAGGAATCAGTATGGTGTTCAATATGCAACATATTCTTATTGTTGTGAGTAGTTTAGCCATTGGTTCCCTTTTGGGAGAATGGTGGAATTTAGAAATACGAGTCGAAGAGCTTAGTGTTTTTTTGAAATTTAAATTTCGTATAGTAAGCGAGAAATTTTCTGAAGGTTTGATTACAGCATTTTTGCTCTATTGTATTGGCTCTATGACTATTTTGGGAGCTATTCGCGAAGGAATGGGAGGTTCATCAGATTTATTACTGACAAAATCGTTGATAGATGGTTTTTCGTCTATAATACTCGCTTCAGCTTTTGGTATTGGTGTTTTGGTATCATCAATTCCTTTACTTATTTTTCAAGGTGGTATTACACTGATGGCAATTTTTGCAAGTTCATTTTTTACCTCCGAAATCATTCAGGGACTTAGTAGTGTAGGTGGAATTCTACTAATTGGATTAGGAATCAATATCCTGGAAATTAAAAAACTTCGAATTATGAACATGCTACCGGCTTTGATTGTTGTTGTTTTTTTATTGTGGTTAATTTGATATTTTATCACACTGTATTATTTGCACATTTTTTCTGTTTTTGTGCATGTTTTTAATTTGAAGAGATTAAAATATTGTATTTTTAACATTTTATAATTTAGCTGAATGCTAGATATTTATCTCAAATTCTACAAAAAGCCATGGTTTCAAATATAGAAATAAAGGCTTTTTTCAAATTTTTATATTTTATCTTTGCCCTTAACATCCGAAAAAATTCAAATAAAAAATGAATAAAAACGAAGTATTTGAACAGCGCCTGAAAGCGTTGCAAGAAATGGAAGATAATGCTGCTCTAAGACAACATTTGAAAGGTAAACTAACAGCTCGTGAACGAATAAACATACTTTTTGATGAAGGTACATTTTTCGAATTTGATGCATTTGTATCGCCATCACAGACACCGATAAGCAGCAAACAATCAAATTTTGGTGATGGAGTTGTTGTAGGACGCGGATTGATTCAGGGAAGAAGCCTTTTTGCTTATGCACAAGATTTTACAGTTTTGGGTGGTTCGTTAGGTTATGCTCACGGTATGAAAATTGCAAAAGTTCAAGAAATGGCTTTAAAACTTGGTGCTCCGATTGTTGGATTGATGGATTCGGGTGGTGCCCGAATTCAGGAAGGTGTAAAAAGTTTATCCGCTTATGCTATTATTTTTCGCAATAATGTACGGTCTTCGGGCATAATTCCTCAGATTTCCGCTATATTGGGACCTGCAGCAGGTGGGGCAGTATATTCACCAGCATTGACCGACTTTATTTTTATGACTAATCAAACATCGTATATGTTTGTTACCGGTCCAGATGTGGTGAAAGAAGTTCTAAACGAAGATGTTGATATGGAAGGCTTGGGTGGTGGTAATATTCATGCCAGTAAAAGTGGCGTTGCACATTTTGTCTCGGACGATGAAGAGCATACAATTATGCTCATTCGCAAGTTATTATCATATATTCCCTCCAATAACTATGAATCTTTACCAGTTTCAAACCTAATAAGGTCATATGAATCACGACAAGAATTTCTCAATAGAATTATTCCAGATGACCCGAATCGTCCTTATGATATGAAGGAGATTATTAATATCATTGTAGACAAAGATTCATTTTTTGAAGTTCACGAAAGATTTGCTCAAAATATATTGGTTGGTTTTGCCCGCTTGAACGGAAAATCAATCGGAATTGTTGCCAATCAGCCAAAAGTAATGGCTGGAACACTTGATATAAATGCAAGTGTGAAAGGAGCACGTTTTGTGCGGTTTTGTGATGCATTTAATATTCCTCTGCTCATAATGGAAGATGTTCCAGGATTTTTACCCGGAATTGAACAAGAACACAACGGAATAATCAGAAATGGTGCAAAATTGCTGTATGCTTTTTGTGAAGCAACAGTGCCAAAAATTACGATTATAACCCGAAAAGCTTATGGTGGTGCATATATCGTTATGAGCAGCAAAAACACAGGTGGTGATTTTAATTTTGCATGGCCTACAGCTGAGATTGCTGTTATGGGACCCGCCGGAGCTATCAAAATCGTAAATAAACACGAATTGAAAAATGCCGAGAACAAAACTGATCTCGAGAAGATTTTAATTGATAAATATAAAGAAGATATTGCCAATCCATATAAAGCTGAAGAATTGGGATTAATTGATGAAGTAATTAGTCCGTCCAATACGCGCGAAATTCTTATCACTTCATTTGAGATTTTGTCAAATAAGCAATATCACAAACCGGCACGAAAACATGGCAGTATTCCATTGTAATCAACCAATTAACCAATAACGATTCACCAATCAACGATTTATAAATGAAGAAAAGACTTTTAATCGCCAACCGAAGTGAAATAGCAATCCGAATCATACGTTCTGCTCATAAACTGGGAATTTTGGCAGTAGTTTTTCAAAGCGATAAAGAACCTGATGCTCTTTATTTAAAGTATGCAGATGAAATTATTCCAGCTAGGGATGCCGGAGCAGAAAAGCCTATATTTTTGGATGCTGAACGTATTGTAAGTCTGGCAGTTAAACATAATATTGATTTGATTCATCCCGGATATGGTTTTTTGTCTGAAAATCCCGATTTTGCTGCACTTTGCATCGAAAAAGGAATCAATTTTATTGGTCCTTCGGCCGAACTAATTCGTAACATGGGGCTTAAAACCGTTGCAAAAAGCATGGCAATCGAAGCTGGATTACCATTGGTGCCTGGAAGCGATGGGGCTGTTAATGACTTTGATGAGGCAAAAAATTTTGCCAAAAAAATTGGTTATCCTATTTTATTAAAAGCATCCGCTGGTGGTGGTGGAAGGGGAATGAGAATAGTTGAAAAACCCGAAACAATTGAACGACATTTCAAATCGGCATATGACGAAGCATTAGCAGCATTTGGAAATGGCGATTTGTTTGTTGAAAAATATTTACGAAACCCCAAACACATCGAATTTCAAATTCTGGGAGACAAGCACGGAAATGTTATACATTTAGGTGAACGTGAATGTTCATTACAACGAAAACATCAAAAATTGCTTGAAGAAGCACCTTCTGCAAGTCTTACACCCAAAATGAGAAAAGAAATGGGTGAAATGGCTGTGCGATTTGCCAAAAAGATAGGTTATTTCTCAGCCGGAACTATTGAGTATATTTTGGACGAAGATGGTTCGTTCTATTTTATGGAAATGAATACCCGAATTCAGGTTGAACATCCTGTAACTGAAATGATTTCCAGAGTTGATCTTGTCGACTGGCAAATAAGAATTGAATTGGACGAAATACTGACCTTAAAACAGGAAGATATTAAAATTAATGGTTGGGCGATTGAATGCAGGGTAAATACTGAAGATCCGCAAAACCGTTTTAGTCCTCAAACAGGGTTTATCGATAAAATTCTTTTCCCAAAATCTGAAGATATTCGAATTGAAAGTGGTGTGCAAAGTGGTTCGGTAGTAACACCTTATTTCGATTCCATGATTGCAAAAATCATAGTACATGGGACTGACCGTAAAGATGTAATTAAAAAAACACTTGCAGCTTTGTTTGAATTTAGTTTGATTGGTTTGAAAACAACCGTTCCGTTTTGCCGAACAGTGTTGCAACATCCCGAGTTTGTGGATGCCACTTATACAACACGATGGGTTGATCAGATTTTTACACCCGAAATGCTCGAAAATGATGATGATGAACTGATTGGTGCACTAGCAGCAACAATTATTTATGCTTCTGAATATCTGCAACTTTCATCCGATTTACCTTCATATAAAAATGACTCATTGAATGTTTGGGTGTTAAATAAAAGACTAAATTATTGAGAGTCCCCCAAATTGGGACTATTTTACATATATATTTTGAAAATTTAAATTTAATAAATTCTTGAACCCTAGCTCCATCTGCTTTGGAGAAGGCAGGGGGAAAGGTTAATATCAATATGGGAACTTCATATATTTATAAACGGGATGCATCGCGATTGTTTATAGCATTACGTGATAACGGCAAACGCTATAAAATCTATATTCCTAAAGAATCTAAACCTGTTATTGATAGTCAGGAATACGACATCGATTTTGTTGAACAGGAAGATTTTCATTATACTTTCGACTGGAAAGGAAAGCGTTTTCATTGTGAATTGGTTTCGCACGATCAAAATAAGGCATTGATAAAAGTGAATGGAGTTGAATATAAATTTAGTCTTGAGTCAATATTTTCATATATCCGTCACGGAATGATAGGAAAGGACGATAAATCGATTGATGAGAATAACATAACATCACCTATGCCAGGCAAAATTGTTGATGTTTTTCTTTCCGAAGGCGATTTAGTAAATGTTGGTGAACCTATTTTGAGTTTAGAAGCAATGAAGATGCAAAATGAAATCACCGCTACCTGTAATGGTGTAATTCGTAAAATACATGTTACTAAAGGTCAATCTGTTATGAAAGATGATTTGTTAATAGAAGTTACCTCTATTGATGTTTAATTTGTTAGAAATTATCTTTTTTCATCATTTTTAAAAAATGCAAATCTTTCGGGATTTATTTTTTTTTGCACTAAATGTAACATGTTATCAGTTTTTAAAAAAAAATATACTGTTCAGTAAGAAATTGTCTAACCTTTAGTATCTTTGTACAACAAAAAAGATAAAAATTTTTACTCAGATGTCTTTTGAAGCTATTCGCATGAAAAAATATTTTTTTTTCTTTACTTTTTTTCTTATACAGTCTCAATTTGTTTCTTTAGCTTTTGCTGCGGAACCTTTTCGCTTCGTATTATTTACCGATTTACATATTTCACCTACCAATCATAAACCTACTGAAGATTTGCAAAATGCAGTTAACGATGTAAATGCAATGAAAAACATCGATTTTGTAATAGTAGCCGGTGATGTGACTGAAAGTGGCGATAACGAATCGTTATTAATTGTAAAAAAGGTACTCCAAAAACTACTTATTGCTTATAGTATTATTCTCGGAAATCATGATACAAAATGGAGTGAGTCCGGAGCTACCGATTTTCAACGCATATTTGGAGATGATAAATTCTCCTTTGCTCATAAAGGTTTTCAATTTATTGGATTTAACACAGGACCAATTATTAAAATGGGAGATGGACATATTGCACCCCAGGATATTAATTGGATGAAAAATGTGCTAAAAAAAACCGGGAAATCTATACCGATTTTTGTTTTCACACACTATCCGCTTCAAACCGGTGATGTTGATAATTGGTTTAGTATAACAGACGTTTTGCGAAAATATAATATCCAAGCCGTGTTCAGTGGTCATTATAATCGAAACACCTTGTTGAGTTATGATGGATTGCCCGGAATTGTTTTTCGTTCTACTTTGCGGGATAAAGAATATGTAGGAGGTTATTCCATACTTTCAGTTTCCGATTCCATTCAGGTTTTCGAAAAAAAGATTGGGCAACCTGAACAGAAATGGCTTACATTGCCTTTGGAAACAAAAAAGAACGAAAAAGCAAATCCCAATTTGCGTCCATCGTTTGAGGTTAATAAGTCGAATAAAAAAGTTACTGAGGTTTGGCGTCTAAATACAAATGTAGGAATTTATAGCACACCAATCGTGTCTGGAGATAATATATATTATGGTGATAATTTGGAATATATGCATTGTATTTTGCTTAAAAACGGCAACGAAAAATGGAAATTTAAACCGGAAGCCGAATTATTTCTTCGTCGGCTATTAGTAATAACAAAGTAATTTTTGCTTCTACCGATGGAAGTATTTATTCTCTTTTTATTAATAATGGAAAAATTATTTGGGTTTATGAAACAAAAATGGCTATTTTGGGTTTACCGTTGATAAAATCAGATACATTGTTTATTGGTGCGAGCGATGGTTTATTCCGGGCATTAGATATTGACAGCGGATCACTTATTTGGAGATTTACCGGTTTGAAAGGAAATGTAGAAACACGTCCGGTTATTTCTCAAAATAAAATTTTTTTTGGTGCTTGGGATGCTAATTTTTATGCATTGAACATAAAAGATGGTAGTTTAGCCTGGAAATGGAACAATGGTCAAGCCGGAATACATTATTCTCCTGCCGCAGTTATACCGGTTTATTCCAAAGGAAAAATATTTATTACTGCTCCCGATCATTATTGGACGGCATTAGATGCTGAAAGCGGAAAAGAAATTTGGAGAACAAATGAACATCAAGTGCGCGAATCAATAGGAATTTCGGAAGATGGTAATGTGGTTTTCAGCCGTTGTATGAACGATAGTGTAGTGGCTTTGGATGCAAACGCTGATTACCCCTCAAATATATGGAAAATAAATGCAGGCTATGGATATGATCACAATCCAAGTATGATGATTGAACGTGACGGTGTTATTGTATTTGGTACAAAAAACGGTTTACTACACGGCATTAATGCAATAACAGGAGCAGTTCTGTGGCCAATATTAAATTGGCAACTCAATTATCAATACTGTGACCCTGATTTCAAAAAATGAATGCATACTAACAACGACTGAAGGTGTGGTTGCTAGAATAAAATATTAACACATGAAACTTATTAAAATAGCACAACTGATTGGAGTTGTTGAGAAAAATATTCCTGATTCAGAAATCAATTGGTTGCTCACCGATAGTCGTTCCTTGTCATTTCCAACCGAAAGTATATTTTTTGCTATCCGAACCGCAAGAAACGATGGACATAACTACATCTTAGAACTCTATAAACAGAATCTGAGGTATTTTGTTGTTAGCAAAATACTTCTGGAATTTAATGAACTTGCCGATGCAGTTTTTCTTAAAGTTAATGATACATTAGTGGCTTTACAAGTATTGGCAGCTGCACATCGGGGATCATTTAATATTCCGGTAATTGGAATCACAGGCAGTAACGGTAAAACGGTAGTCAAAGAATGGCTTTACCAACTTTTACATTCCGATTACCACATCGTACGTTCTCCACGTAGCTATAACTCACAAATTGGTGTTCCGCTTTCGGTTTGGGCATTAAATGAAAATACCGAATTGGGAATTTTTGAAGCCGGTATTTCCGAAATGCACGAAATGGAACATTTACAAGCAATTATACAACCTACTATTGGTGTTTTTACGAATTTAGGAGATGCGCATCAAGAAAATTTCTCGGGATTGAAACAAAAGTGCGAGGAAAAACTCAAACTGTTTACTCAAACCGATACACTGATTTATTGTTCTGATAATAAGCTTGTTGAAATTTCAATTACACAATCCAATTTAAAAGCAAAACTATTTTCGTGGGGAAAAAGTGAAATGTCAATATTGCGAATTTTAAACATTCAGAAAGTATCAGATATTACCGAAGTAAACTTAAAATATGCAGGTTCTGAATTTAATGTTAGTATTCCATTTTCAGACGAAGCTTCAATTGAAAATGCGTTACAATGTATCGCTGTGATGTTATATCTTGGATTGAAAACAGATGAGATTGCCAAACGAATACTACTGCTCGAATCAGTAGCAATGCGCCTCGAGGTAAAAGATGGAGTTCGTGATTGCATGATTATCAACGATAGTTATAATTCCGATTTAAATTCATTAAATATAGCACTCGATTTCTTGAATCAACAAGCTACCGCAAAAAACTTATCACGAACACTCATTCTATCTGATATTTTGCAAAGTGGGCAATCGGCTGATGCTTTATACAAAAGGGTTGCAGAACTTGTTAAAAGTAAGAATATCTTACGGATAATAGGTATTGGAACTGAAATTTCGAAACATGCTGATAAATTTCAATTAATTGAAAAAGACTTTTTTAATACTACCGAAGATTTTCTGAAATTGGCATTTGTTCGGGAATTTCAGCATGAAATAATACTTTTAAAAGGTTCACGAAAGTATCATTTCGAACATATCTCAGAAAAACTTGAGCTTATTACACATGAAACCATTTTAGAAGTCAATCTGAATGCATTGGTCGACAATTTGAATTATTTCCGATCCAAGTTGCGTCCTGAAACTAAAGTAATGTGTATGGTAAAAGCCTTTGCTTATGGAAGTGGTTCTGTCGAGGTTGCCCGTACACTACAACATCATCATTGCGATTACCTAGCAGTGGCAGTGGCCGATGAGGGAGCCGAATTGCGCCAAGAAGGTATTCGTATTCCAATCGTAGTAATGAATCCCGAAAAAGGTAGTTTTGGAATGATTTTCGACAATAAATTGGAACCTGAGATTTATAATTTTCGATTACTCGATACATTTATTGCTTCAACAGAGAAATTAGGTTTGACTGATTATCCTATTCATATTAAAATAGATAGTGGTATGCATCGTTTAGGTTTTGAACAAGAAGATATGCCACAACTTTTAATCCGTTTACAAGAACAAAGTCAGGTAAAAGTACGGTCGATCTTTTCACACTTATCTGGTTCTGATGAAGTGCGATTCGATGATTTTACAAAACTACAGGTGACTGTTTTTAATGCTTGTGCTGACCAAATTTCGTCTGCATTTTCACATCATATAATGCGTCATATTTTAAATTCAGCAGGTATTGAAAGATTTCCTGAATTTCAATTTGATATGGTTCGACTGGGAATTGGTCATTTTGGTATTAGTGCCTTGTCAGAAGTTAATTTGAAACAGGTTTGTGCACTGAAGACCATTATTTTGCAAATTAAAAACGTAAAAGCCGGCGAAACTGTTGGTTACAGTCGAAAAGGAATTATCAATACAAATAAACTAATTGCGGTTATTCCAATAGGTTATGCCGATGGTTTCGACCGCAAATTGGGAAATGGAGTGGGAGAGGTGTTAATTAATGGAAAACGAGCTAAGGTTATTGGAAGTGTTTGTATGGATTTATGTATGGTAGATGTGACTGATATTGAGGCAAAAGAAGGTGATCAGGTTGAAATATTTGGAGATCATTTAACTATTTCGGAAGTAGCTTCCTGGCTGAAAACAATATCCTATGAAGTGCTTACCAGTATTTCGAGGCGTGTTAAAAGGGTTTATTTTCAGGAATAAAACTCACTAAATCTCAAAGTGTAATTGGAAAAAATATTCGTTTTTTAAAAAAAGTTATAATATATATATTAAGTCCTCTTTCGAGGAACTTTGGACTGAATCATGGTACTATCTTATATTCAACAACTTTCAACTTCAAAGATATTGCTGAAAAGTGCTACTAAACTGGCTTTTCAACTTGGAAAGTCATTTGCAGTTTTGACAGAATCCGATAGTGAACCCGAATTATTATCGTTGTTAAAAGAGTGCAAAATAACAGATTGTCAGGTTTTTGTAAAAGAAAAAGGAAAATCCTTAGTGGAGATTTGTGAAACACAGGAAGTTTCCTTTTTATTTGTTCAGTTGCCTTATTTATCATCAAGAATTATTCGGGCTTTATTGAATAACTGCAGGGATTTACGTATTCCTTATTTGTTTTATAAAGATTCATTTGACGTGTTGAATTTGGATAAAGTGATTTTACCTGTTAGTTTTTTGGAAGAAGAATTAGAAAAAGCACAATTTGCATCAGCATTTGGAAGATTTTGCAATTCGCAGATTATCATGCTTTTGGCTAATGATTATGGCTCAAAAGCAGTTACAAATGCTGAAAAAATGAAACAACTTTTTAATTTATTTCAACTGAAATACACCTTGCAGAAAGCAATAAAAGATAGTTTTAAAGTTGAAGCAGAATCGATCCAACTGGCTGATAATGAACATGCTGGGATTATTATTATTTCTGCTTCACGCGATTACGGGTTAGATGATATTTTGTTTGGACCTAAAGAATATCATTTTGTAAAAAAATCGTCAATTCCGGTTTTATTTGTCAATCCAAGAGGTGATTTGTATGCGCTTTGTGACTAAGTTTTTAAACAAATTTAAATCCATTTTTAAGGTTAAATGAAGTCAACTGAAATGAAAGATAATTCAAAAGTAAAATCATTGTTATTAAAAGGTCTGCTGATGCCATTTTTAGCTATCTTTACGTTATTAATCATTGGTTTTGTTGGATTCATTTTATTTGAAGGCATTAGTCCGTTAGAATCGCTTTATTTGTTGGTAATAACCTTTGCTACAATTGGTTATGGTGATGTTGTTCCGGTTACAGATGTTGGAAAGGTTTTTACAATATGTATTATCATTTCAGGTTTTACTGTTGGATTATATTCAATTGGAAAAATTACAGCTTTCTTTGCCGAAGGCGAATTGTCAACTTTACTAAAGAAAAGAAAAATGAACAAGACATTAGAGAAAATGAATGATCACTACATTGTTTGTGGTTATGGAAAAACGGGTAAACATGTGTTGGAAGGTTTACTTAAAAAGGGTCTTGAAGTAGTAATTATCGAAAATGATTCGGAACGAAACGAAAAATTAAAAGAATTATACAGCTATAAATATATTCATTTGGTTGCCGATGCTACCGATGATGAGGTGTTGATTCAAGCAGGAATAAAAAAAGCCAAATTTTTAATTTCTGTACTTTCTACAGATGCAGAAAACCTTTTTGTTACACTGAGTGCCAAAGATATAAATAAAGATATTAAAGTAATAACTAGGGTTGCGGAAACAAATTCGTCGGAAAAATTCCGAAAAGCTGGAGCTGATTTTATTGTATCACCAATTGAAATTGCCACCGATCGTATCATTTCTATTGCCAGCACCAGTACCGATTTTTATAGTTTTGTAGAATTTGCAGGTGCAAAAGAGGAATTAAAAGCTTATCAATTTGGGTTGGTTGTGATAAATGAAGGTAGCGATATTATTAATAAAACTTATAGGGAAGCCAACATTCCACAACGAACAAATCTGGTGGTTATTGGTTACTATTCTTCCATGAGTGAGTTACAGGTAAATCCAAAAGCCGATAATATCATCCAATTAGGTGATAAATTATTGGTATTTGGTGACGAAATGCAGATAGAGAATCTGAAAAAAATAGCAAAACATACTACAAAATAAAAAAAAGGAATAACAAAATGGAAAATCCTTTTTTCTAAATACTATCAACAGTAAACTATAATCTATTTTTAATAACCCCACTTCAAATATACAGATCCCCAAGTAAATCCGGCACCAAAAGCTGTAAGAATGATATTATCACCTTTCTTGAATTTCTTTTCCCATTCCCACATACATAGTGGAATAGTTGCTGCAGAAGTATTTCCAAAACGTTCAATATTTATAGTAACTTTATCATAATCAAGTCCAGTGCGCTGAACGACTGCATCAATAATTCGCAAATTAGCTTGATGTGGTATTAACCACGAAACATTAGCATTTGTCAAGCAATTCTTTTCCATTATATTAGCCGAAACTTCAGACATGTTTGTAACTGCATGTTTATATACATAAGCTCCTTCCTGATAGGTAAATTGTTGACGATTATCGATGGTTTCATGTGTTGTTGGAATTGCCGATCCACCTGCTTTAACGTGAAGATGTTTATAACCAATTCCATCTGTATAAATCATTGAATCCATTACTCCAAGGTTTTCTGTAGTTGGTTCTAACAGCGCAACACCTGCACCATCTCCAAATAAGGGAGCTGTGGTACGGTCGCTATAATCTGTAATTGCAGACATTTTTTCAGCTCCAATTACCAATACTTTTTTATAACGCCCTGACTCAATAAAACTTGATGCAGTGGAAAGTGATACAATAAAACCGGAACAAGCTGCCTGTAAATCAAAAGCAAGTGCATTTTTAATGCCAACACGTTCAGCAGCCATAGAAGCACAAGATGGGTAAATATGATCGGGTGTGGTTGTACCACATATTACTAAATCAATTTCTTCGGGTTTAGTTCCAGTTTTGGCAAACAAATCTTCAATGGCTTTTGCAGCCATAAAAGATGTACCAAGATTTTCGCCTTTCAAAATACGTCGTTCTTTAATTCCAACACGTGTAGTTATCCACTCGTCGTTGGTATCCATCATAGTACTAAGTTCATGGTTATCAAGAATATAATCAGGAACATATCCTCCAATACCTGTAATTACAGCGTGAATTTTTGACATATATATTTAATATTAAGTAACCAAAAATAAGCCCTGAAGCTTTTGTGCTTAGGGCTCAACTAATTCTTTATAATTGCAAAAAATGCATGTTTTATTAAGCAGTAGCCATTTTTTCGATAGCTAATTTACCTCTGTAATAACCACATTCACCACACACTGTGTGATAAATATGTGCTGCACCGCAATTTGAGCATATAGCCAAAGTTGGAGTTTCAGCTTTATAATGGGTTCTTCTTTTTCTTGCTCTTTGTTTCGAGATTTTTCTCTTAGGATGTGCCATTTTAGATGTTTATTTAATTGTTTTCTGTTATATTTTGCAAAACATCCCATCGTGGGTCTGTTTGGTTATCACTAATTGTAATGTCATCGTCGTCATCAAAATCTAGAGCTGTACTTTCATCATCATCTTCATCATTTTTTTGACGTGTTATATGTTTTTTTAATTTTCCAACCATCATTTTATTACATTCTCCCTGAGCATGAACATGCTTTATTGGAATGTTCAAAACAATAAATTCATATAAAAACCATGCGATATTGATTGCTCCATCGGATTGGGGAACAATCACAATTTCGTTTTCTTCCGAAAATTTTTCACCAAATTTTACTAAAAGCTTTTCTTTATACTGTATGGATTGGTTCATATTATCCAAACATCGGTCACAAGGTATGGAAATCACTCCATTAAGGTCAAATTTAAGCTCATAAGTACCCGATTTTTTTTGAACACTAACTTTTGCTAATACCTTTCCTATTTGTACTTCAGGACTATCGATTTTTTTGAAATATGCACTGTCTAAGTCAAACTCGAACATGCGAGCTTCATCCAAAATATCCTTTAATACGATATTGTATTGTTTAAATTTTGACATTATTCACTTGACTTTAAAAACTGCGCAAAGGTACAAAAATATGTTCTATTACAAAATAGTTTCATTTGTATTTTTCTGAAATAATCAAATTATAGGTTTAATAATAACAAATTAATTAATTTAATCACTTTGTTAAATCAGAGATTTGTGATTTATTTATGATTTTTAAAAAGATGAAGAAAATTATGATTTATTTTATAATTAAATAATCAAAGTTAGTTGTTTAAGATTTATTTTAACGACAAAAAACATACGATTAATCTTCTAAAATACATAAATATATTACAAAAAAAAGTTTCGTAACACAAACTCAAACAAACCCAATTTTTTATATTTAATTTCACGTGTTAAACATTAAATCTGAAGTGCATAATGTCACCATCCTGTACTATGTATTCTTTTCCTTCAACGTTCATCTTGCCGGCTTCTTTACAGCTGGCTTCGGATCCAAACGTTGTAAAATCGAGGTATTTGATAACTTCTGCACGGATAAATCCTTTTTCGAAATCTGTATGTATGACCCCTGCGCATTGGGGTGCCTTCCAGCCTCGTTCAAAAGTCCAAGCACGCACTTCCTGTACGCCCGCAGTAAAATATGTTTGCAAATCTAATAAGTGATAAGCTGCTCTGATTAATCGTGCTACTCCCGATTCAGTCAATCCAACTTCTTCGAGAAACATTTGACGTTCTTCGTAAGTTTCAAGTTCTGCTATGTCAGCTTCGGTAGCTGCAGCCACTACTAAAATTTCTGCATCTTCATCAATGACAGCTGCGCGAAGTGCTTCTACATAACTATTCCCCGATTTTGCAGAAGCTTCGTCAACGTTGCAAATATACATTACAGGCTTATCGGTAAGTAAATATAAATCTTTAACCAACCTTTTATCAAATGGATCTATTTTCACGGTTCGAGCCGATTTCCCTTGTAACAATGCATTTCGATACTGAACATAAATATCATAAATAACTTTGGCTTGTTTATCACCACCAGTTTGTGCTTGCTTTTGTACTTTATTAATACGACTTTCGACAGTTTCCAAATCCTTCAACTGTAGTTCTGTATCGATAATTTCTTTATCGCGTACTGGATTAATACTGCCATCGACATGAACAATATTATCGTTATCGAAACAACGTAAAACATGTAGTATGGAATCGGTTTCGCGAATATTTGCCAAAAATTTATTACCCAATCCTTCGCCCTTGCTTGCACCTTTTACTAATCCGGCAATATCTACAATTTCCACAGTAGTAGGAACAATACGTTGAGGATGTACCAATTCAACTAATTTATTGAGTCGCTCATCGGGTACTGTAATAACACCAACATTTGGTTCAATGGTACAGAATGGAAAGTTAGCAGCCTGTGCTTTAGCATTTGAAAGACAGTTGAATAAAGTAGATTTACCTACATTGGGTAAACCAACGATACCACATTGAAGAGCCATATATGTGAAATTTTGAAAAGTTAAATTTTGAAAAGTTGACTTTGTTAAAACAATCAACAATTTTGGATTGCAAAGGTACAAAAAATATCGGAGTGAAATAAAAAGGTTCAACTTAATCCAAAATTAATGTGAGTTCGATATAAGAATTAAATTAAAATGCTGTAATACAATGGTATATATTTTCAATAGAGAATCACGAAAGCAATCGAGTCCAATAGAATATTGAATTTAATATATTAATTTCCCAATAGGGAATTAATATATTTATTTCATAGGGGAAATTATTCTACATGAAATCATATTTCTACTGATATTGAAGTTTTTACTGACTAATTATTATATCGAACTCACGTTAAATTATTATCAGGAAATTACTTTTAACACTATTCGAAAGACGGTTCCCTTATTCAATTCCGATTGTTTTACAAAAATTTTTCCACCATGATATTCTTCGATAATACGTTTTGCCAACGAAAGACCCAAACCCCAACCTCTCTTTTTAGTAGTAAAACCCGGTGTAAATACCACTTTAAATTTTCGTTTATCAATGCCTTTTCCCGTATCTTTTACATCAATATATACTTCTTCATTTTTACTTTTTACGGAAATATCAATACGCCCTACACCATTCAAGGCATCAATTGCATTTTTACATAAATTTTCGATAACCCATTCAAATAGAGGAACATTTAATTTTATAAATAAATGATCGTCCGATGGAAATTGACATTTAATAATTACTTTTTGTGACGACCGATTACTCATGTATTGTACCGCATTCAGTATGGATTGGTTTAAACTTACTACTTGCAAATCAGGTTTTGATCCAATTTTGGAAAACCTTTCGGCAATAATGCGTAATCGGTTAACATCTTTTTCCATTTCCCCTATCAATTTATCCTCTTTGTGTCGACTTTTAAGTAAATCAACCCAAGCCAATAAAGAGGAAATGGGCGTTCCCAGTTGGTGTGCCGTCTCTTTCGATAGTCCAACCCAAACTTGATTTTGTTCTGCTTTTTTTGTACCCGAAAAAGCAAAAAATGCAACCAACAAGAATACTATAATAACTCCGAACTGAATAAAAGGAAAATAATATAATTGCTTTAAAAACAATGAATCATCGTAGTAAAGATATTGTACTGATTTGTCTATTTTAAGTTCTATTGCAGGTTTTTTAGCTTTTAAGCGGTTGATTTCTTTTTTATAAAACTCATCAATATTTATTTTTGGTTCTGTGATATTTCGGGAGAATAGCATACTATCTTTTTCATCTGCAATAATCATAGGAATACTTGTGCTTCCTTCAATTATGGTGCTGATAAAGTTAATATCCGTATTCTCATTGGCAATAATCAATTGATGAGTAGCTTCAGCCCAAATTACTACTTTTTTTTGCTCCTCAGCAGCTAATGATTTGGCCAATTGATTGGTAAATAATGTTGACAACACCACGATTCCAACTGCAATAACAATGAAAACCAATTTCATTCGTTGAGTCAATTCATATAACTTATTGATTTGTAGCATGAAATGAATTTACAATTTAATATGATAAAACCACCCTGTAACATGGACAATGCTAAATCCTTTGAATTTTTTTTAAACGACAAATATAGCAATAAAGTATGAAATGACAGTTCAATTTTAAAATTACATAAAATATTGTACCTTTGCAGTTTAATTATTAAATGTTAATCAAATAACATAAAAGTAGTAACATGAAACATATAACACTTTGAATTATAATAATATACCATGCATAAATCAGGTTTTGTAAATATAGTAGGAAATCCAAATGTAGGAAAATCCACTTTGATGAATGCCTTGGTGGGCGAGCGCATTTCAATAATCACATCCAAAGCACAAACCACTCGTCATCGCATATTTGGTATCGTAAACGGTGAAGATTTTCAAATCGTGTATTCCGATACGCCAGGTGTGTTAAAACCAAATTATCGTTTGCAAGAGTCAATGCTCAATTTTTCGCGTTCAGCATTGACTGATGCTGATGTGTTATTGTATGTCACCGATGTGTTTGATATCTACGAGAAAAATGAAGATTTTGTAGAAAAAGTAAAACAAAACTCTGCGCCTTTATTACTTATAATCAATAAAATAGATTTAATTGACGAAGAAAAACTGGTTGTATTGGTCGAAAAATGGAAAACACTATTTTCCAATGCAGAAATATATCCGGTTTCGGCTATCGAAAAATTCAATATTGATAATTTATTTTGTCGTATTAAAGCGTTGTTACCCGAATCTCCGGCTTTTTTTGAAAAAGATCAGTTGACTGATAAACCGGCACGATTTTTTGTAACTGAAATTATTCGTGAGAAAATTCTGATGAATTATGAAAAGGAAATTCCTTATTCGGTTGAAGTAGAGGTTGAAAAGTTCGAAGAAGATGACAGGTTGATACGAATAAATTCCATAATTTATGTAGAACGCGATTCGCAAAAGGGTATAATCATCGGTCATGCTGGAAAATCGCTAAAAAAAGTAGGAACTGAAGCTCGCAAAGACATGGAAGTGTTTTTTGATAAAAAAGTTTTCTTGGAATTATTTGTAAAAGTAGAAAAAGACTGGCGAAATAAAGACATTAAATTAAAGAGTTTTGGTTATACTTTGGATTGATTGATTGATTGATTGATTAATTTATTGATATTAAATTAAATAAAACATTTTTTTATGAAAAATTCAGGTGGTATTCTGGCAGCATTTTTAGGTGGTGCTATTCTTGGTGGCTTGTTAGGAGTTTTATTTGCTCCTGCAAGTGGTGAGGAAACGCGAAAAAAGATAGCAGATGCGCTTGAAAAAAGAGGCATTAAATTGAGCGATAGCGAAATGGATGATTTGGTAGACGAAATTAAATCAGAAGTGAATACAGAAGAAAAATAATTTTTAAATTTTACTTATGTTAAATACACATGAACCTACCGATAATTTTCAACAACTTTATGCTGATGTAAAGAAATATGTTGAACTGCAAACGGAATATCTGAAAGTAGAATTTGTTGAAAAATTAACGATTTTACTATCTACACTTCTGATTATTACTTTGATAATTATTTTAGTAATTGCAGCCCTTTTTTATCTATTTTTCTCATTGGCTTATGCGTTAGTACCCATACTTGGAAGTTTAGCCATCAGTTTTGGCATTATTTCAGTGATATATCTTATTTTAACCGGACTTTTGATTTTGCTTCGTAAACGAATTATTATCAATCCATTAGTAAAATTTCTGACAAAATTATTTTTTAATAAATCTAATAAATAAAGATATGGAAATTGTACCTACTTCAATTCCAAAAAAGAAGGGAGATGCTTTTGAAGAATTATTATTACACAAAGAAGCATTAAAGCAACAAATTCAGGTTCAAAAGCAACAAATTGCTGTTTCCACTCAAAATTTATTCTCAGTATCTTCGTTAACTTCGTTGTTTTTAGGAGTTATTGGAAAAAGTGTGAATATTGTTGATGGCGTTTTGATAGGTTTCAGAATTATGCGAGCCATTCGTCGTGTTTTTAAAAAAGAAGTAAGTTCTCCCTAACACATGCAATTGGGTATCAAAGTAGTTTGTTCAAATCTAGGAAAATACTTAATTTAAACTTCAATTTTTGATTTAGACCGAAAACTTTTATCCCATACACTTCAAACCTTTCAAACTCTTCAAACTTTTCAAATTTGATACACCATCATGTCTTCGCCCAATACAGTATTTTCAAATTCTGCTTTTGCTTCATTAAGTAGTTCGTTTTGATTAATATACCTAGCCGAATAATGTCCTATAATAAGTTTTTTTACCTTGGCTTTTCGGGCAATTTCACCGGCTTGCCTGGCTGTTGAATGTTCAGTTTGTTTTGAACGTATCAATTCTTCATCCATAAAAGTTGCTTCGTGAAATAAGCAATCCACACCATCGATTATAGGAATTATTTTTTCTGAATATGCAGTATCTGAACAATAAGCAAAACGTTTTGGTAATTCAGATGCAGTGGTTAACAAGGCGTTTGGAATAATTACCCCTTCATTGGTTTCAAAATCTTCACCTAGTTTTATTTTTGGAATTCGCCAGGTAGGAATTTGGTATAAATCAATCATTTCCCTTATAATATGCCTGTCACGCGGTTTTTCTTGGAACAGGAATCCACAACAAGGCACCCGATGTTTCATAGGAATAGAGAAAACCTGTACCGAACGATCTTCGTAAATTAACGCATATTTACGAGGATTGATTGGGTGAAAAATAACCTTGAATGGAAGTTCGGCACAAAAATAGAGTAATTGTACTTCCATTATTTTTTCCAAATCTATTTGTGCATGAATGTGAAGATCGGCTGTACGATTGAGCATTCCGAAACTGGAAATTAGTCCAATCAATCCAAAAACATGATCACCGTGCAGATGGGAAATGAAAATATGTCCGAGGCGGTTTGTTTTTACACCCATTTGCCTCATTCGAATTTGAGTTCCTTCGCCACAATCTATCAAAAATTGTTTATCGCGAAGTTCAAGCATTTGCGAACTTGGGAAATTTTTTCGTGTTGGCAATGCCGAACCGCATCCAAATATGGTGAGTGTTACTTTCAAAAAACAGGTTGTTGTTTGATTATTGAATGGTTAAATTGGTAATTGATTATTTTAAATGAGTATCGGGTGTTGTACCTAAAATTCATTTTTATAGCTAACA
>JACDZH010000343.1 GCA_013426815.1 Paludibacter sp. | reverse complement strand
TTGCATATAGGGGTAGTTTTTTGCAAATATACAAAAACCCACACAATTAAGGGTAAAACCAATTTTTTTTCTTAATTAAACTGTTATAATCAATATAATACAGTACTTTCAGCGATAAACTGCTTGCCTGATTCAACCACGATTTCTCAAGATTGTTTGCATAGTTGTAATTAATTGTATTATCATCTGAATAAGAAATTGTTTTCCATGCCATCGAAAACTCCGATCCAGGAGCAAAAATCCATCTGAAAATGATATCAACAGTAAATGCATTGTAATTTTGATTTTTATTTTGCAAATATCCGGTATTATTTGATAATAAACCGTCATTTTGCAACAAGTAATATGTTTTGTTTTCCACGCCTGACCAATAATGTCTTGCGCGCAAATTTAAACTAGCTTTATTGTTTATTATAAACGAAGAACTAAATGTATTTACCAATGTTGTCACATTTCGTTTTGCAAAGATAATAGAATCTCCTGAAGAAATTTTTTCGACAAAACCCACTTCATTTGCTGTATTTATTGTGCTTACACCATAATTTAATTCAAATCTTTTTCCGAGTCTGTAAACTGCGTTCACATCTATGTCATGTTCAATCCTCCCAATTGTTGATTGTGAAACAATACCATAGCGAAACGAAAATTCAGATTCTTTCGTTGATCAGTATCCAAATTCAAGTTAATCAACCATCGTTTAGGGTTCAGATAATATCTTCCTTTTACCCGTGGCTCGTAATAATCGAACTGATCTGTTGTTATTTTTCCATCGGAATAAAACAGGTAATTATTTGAAAATCGAACCACAAATTCATAACCTGCTTCCTTATCAAACAATGTATTTGGATTGTATATTCGATTGTAATTCAACCAAATATCACCATTATATTCTCTGATAATCCAAAAAGGATCAATAATCTGATAATATAACCATACTTCAGTTTGTACCTGATTATTATGTAGTAAATAACCTAAATCATTTGGATTATATTGATCGGAATAAATATTTTCGGAAGCACCCCATAATAAATTCCCTTGATTTTTCTCAAATCTCAACGTACTGAAATAACCGGTTTCGTTTATGCTGTCACCACGTATACTGATTCCTCCTTTTCCTTTTAATGCATAGGTTTTTGTTTTATCTCTAAGCTGAAATTCAGTAGCCGTAACATTGGCATGAAACGGATTATTCAACATTTTTATGTTTGTATTTATTAGGCTAATATATGAGTTGTTTTTCAATGATTTATCAAATACAGTCACATTATAGTTTGTGAATGGTTGTACCAATACTTTTCTCGAAATTCCTGTATCTGTGTTTTTTATAATAGCATTTGAAGCCAAAGTCATCACATTCAGCACTCCAACTCCCCAACCTTTATCCGTACGACCGGAAACTTTTGTTGCATTTATCAATTGTGTTTCAGTTGGGTTAAAATCAATTATTTCATTGTTATTGAGTGAATTATCCGCAGAAAATTTGGGACTAGAACCAATCCTTCTGGAATAAAATACATTTCCTCGCTGAAATAGTTCAGTCCCTTCTGTGAAAATCTGTCTTTTTTCATCATAAAATGTTTCATAAGGAGTCAGATTCAGCTTTTTATCGTCAGATTGAATTTGACCGAAGTCAGGAATAAGCATCATGTCAAGTGTAAAAGCATCGTTTATCCCGTATTTTAAATCGAGCCCACCTTTATAAAAAAATTGAGACACACTATTGTTGTTTTTTGGTTCAAAGTATGTTGCTAAATAAGGAGTTAACGCAAGTCTGACAGGCGGTTTCAAATCTTTAATTCCAGATAACATACCTTCTTGATGGATAAAACCAGAAACTTTACGGTCAATTAGACTCCAAGAATTATTTGAATTGTAACGCCTAATATTTCGAAAAATATTCAAACCCCAATCAGAACCAGCTTTCTCTGAAAATCGCAAAGCAGAATAGGGTATTTTCATTTCTACAGTCCATCCAAAGTCAGTAATACTGGTTTTACTTTCCCATACTGCGTTCCAGTTGGGATCTTCATTGTCTGAATCACTTTTAACTGCCTTAAGATCAAGCTGAATACCAGCAGGAGAAATAAAAAAACCATAAGCTAATTGTCCCTGATTATATGGATCGAGATACACTCCAAAATAATCGGACATACCGGTATTATCGCGTTCGGTGAGGTAATTAAAAATACTGTCCGGATGATTGTCATAAAGTTTTGCACCAATATAAACTGCTGTTTGGTCATAAAAAAAATATACTTCAGTAGGCTGTAGCGATGGTTTTCCATTGTAAGGCTGAATTTGCACAAAATCTTTAGCTGGTATAGCAAAGTTGTATGCACTTTCATTTAATTTCCCATCAATTGTTAACGGAATATTTATTTTATACGCATCTACTTTCCTTTTATTCTGTGCCATTAAAGTAAAAATAGTCAGAAACAGAAAAATTGTAACTACTCAGCACCCCTAGAAAAGGATCAATCGTTATTTGCCACGGCA
>JACDZH010000016.1 GCA_013426815.1 Paludibacter sp. | reverse complement strand
TTTCGGTAGCTCGTTTGGTAAAAGCATGTATCAGAAATAAAGCTACCGAACCACCTAGCAGCAATGCCAAAAAGGTACGAAAAGCCAATTGAGGAAGGTATATCGGATTTAAAAATCCATACCAAAATGTTCGTTTTTGTTCCCAATCGCCCGGATCCATCATAAACCCAAGAATTGCAACGATAATTGCCATGGTAACCCACGAAAAAATAGTCAGAAAATAGCCAATGGCAAAATGCTTTTCTTTGCTAATGCCCAAGGTCCATTTTTTCCAGGTAAGGTAATAAAACATGACCAAAGCAACTTCGCTCACAAAAATTACCCATTCGAATAGCCATGCCGAGAAAAAAACGCGAATCAAACTCCCAATTGAATTGGGATTAACTAACGATGCCGAAAACCATATACCTACACCGGTAGCTGCCCCTACGGTGGTGGTAACGATAAAAACCACGCGCATCATTTTGTAGGCTAAATCGTCCCAATCGGAATTTTTACTTTGCAGCCCCTTAAATTCCATGATTGAAATAATAGGAACTAAACCAATGGCAAAACCATGATTCACAATGGTATGGATAATAGCTATTACAACGAATAGAAATCTATCACCAAAAAATGTTAAATGAAAAATTGGAAAATCCATATTGTTATTTTTTAATTATTAAATGTTTGATAATGAGACTGTAAAATTAATAGCTCATTTTTAAATAAAGTTCTACACTTCGTCCGGGTCGTTTTATTCTGCCCCAGTCCAGATGCTCGTAATAGACATTATTTAGTAAATTTGTAATTCCCAGTCCGGCATTAAAAGCAACTTTCGATAAGCTAAACCGATAGGCACTTTTTACATTCAAAACAGCATAAGCAGGTGTAACCCGTTCACCATAAGTTACATTAATTCTGTTTTGTGCCAATGCCGATTCGCATTCAGCTTGCAACTCCCAACTGTTTTTTTCGTACTGAATGGCAACAATGTTTTTCAGTGGCGAAATGAGTGGCATGGGTGTGTTTTTATTTATCTCGCCCAAAGTGAGTTTCGAAAGCACAAAAACGGATAATGATTTAAGCGGCGAATAAAGAATTTGTAAATCAGCGCTATACAAGCGTGCCGTTAGCACATTGGTATAAACGCGAGTGCCGTTGGTGTAAAAATTCATGGCTTGAATGTTGGGGTTTGTCGCTCCCATAATGTAATCGCCTATAAAACTGAGCGATTGATTCAGATTTGCCTTCAGTTTTGAATGGCTATACTGCAAATCGAGTCTAAAAAAGTTCGATTTCTCGGCTTTCAAATACGGATTCCCAATGTAATCGTAGCCATCGTAAGCGTTGAATAAATAAAATCCGAAAAGTTCGCCAATTGTCGGCATACGTTCGGCATAACCGGTAGAAGCCAGCATCGAAAAATGCGTATCAAAGCGGTATTGACCAGAAACATTCAGACTTTTCACCAACTTCGTTTGTGTTTTTTCAAGTTCGTAATTGAATACTGAAAATTGTTGCTGACCGTATTCCGATTGCAAATGGTCGATGTTGAAATCCAGTCTGCCATTTAGCGTTAAGGTAAGTTTATTGTTCAGATAAGTATTATTTTCTACAAAAAGTCCAGTTACATTGCGCAGCATTGCCGGCCAAGTTTGCATATACATGGGCTTTTCGGGCGCAAAACCGGCGTATCGCATGTGCATGGTCATTTCGGCCACCGAATTATTGGTGTAATTATCTACCTTTAAAGTAAATTTATTTTTTTCGTTCCAAGGCACAATCAGTTGAGCATAAGCACCCAAGGTAGAACTTTTCCCCGGCATATCCATACGCATATAAACCGAGTCGGATTTGCCAACAGGAGGATTTTCCAAAAAATACAAACTGTCGCGCTTCGAGTCGTCCATAATATGCACCACCTCGTTGAAATACAGTTTTGCTTTGAGTTGCGTTTTTGCTTTGTGTTGATATTCAAGCGCAAACAAAGTTGCCCGCGCCAAACTTACATCCATTGGTAATGCCGGATAACCCACATTAAAGCCAGCATCCATTAGAAAGTCGGCTTTGAAACTATTTTGTTTATTTGGTCTAAACATTATAGCCGAATGGATATTGGTTTTTTCGAATTGCGAGAATTTCACTTCCTGATTGTTCCCAACGCGGTAATTTTCGTTTTTACGGTACACGCCGTCCAGCAGCCACGACCATTTTTCGTTTCCCAACCCCAAAGTAAGCAATAGATTTTTACTTCGCGAAATACTTTCGTAACCAAAAGCAATGGACGCTATTTGAGCCTGAGCGCTATCCACCACAGGTTCCATCAAAGTCATATCCACAGCTCCACCAATATTGCAACCCGTATTAGAACTGCCTGTGCCCTGTTTTACAGTGATATTTTTGAGGTTTGTTGGTTCAATGTACGACGTGATGGGGTCCATCTTGTCGGTACAAGCTCCAAACATACGCATCCCGTCGATGGTAACATTGAGCTGACCGCCCGAAAATCCGTTTACCTGCGGTTCGAGCGCATAAGCGCCGCGTTTTATAAGTGACAAACCATTCAGGCGCGAAGTAATATTATCGAGCGTAGCAAACTGATTGGTTCGATAAAAATCAACCACATCGTTGTTGTTCAGGGGCAATGTTACAGCCACTACCAGTTCGTGCAATAACACAGTATCGCTCATATTATTTTTTACCTCCTGAGCCGAAATTGAAACTGAAAACAATATTGATAGAACGAAAAAATATTTTTTCGACATAATTGTTTGTTTGATAAGTAAAATACTTCCAGCGCATTAGCCCTGAAAATATTGTACTTTTTGAAAAAAGGCTATAGCTATTTAAAATGTAATGGTAAACGAAGCATTATTCGAAACCGGAGTTCCATCTTTTTTCACTAGCACATTTACTTTCCATTCACCAGTCATTGTAAAGTTCACTTTTCCTTTGTAATGTCCATTACCTGTGTGAGTCGGATTTACATTGTTTGGCGAACCGTGCCCCATGCTTGGCATTTCGGGTGTAATTTCAATAGTATAAGTGGAGTCGGCAGGCCAGCTCATCATGTTAGCTTTGCGGTGAAGTGTAAATTCAATGTCGTTCATTCCCACCTTTGGACTTGCAGGCTCAACCAACGACAAAACCAATTTCGAAGCATCGGCTGTTGTGGCTGTAAACACACTCATTACTGCCGGCGATGCACTGGCAACCACAATATCGAAGCTTGCAGTGCCTTCTTTATCGTTTTTATGATTGTGAATCATTGTGCTGAGTTTCCAACTTCCACCCATGCTTGGCATTACAAATGCTACCACTCCCGGAAACACACCATTAACAGCTGTTTCAGCCGGATTTTCGACCGGACAAGCGTGTACCATTGGCATTCCAGTTGTTTGAGGCATGGTCATTACAGGCATAAACTGAATATGTGCATCTTTAATTGTATCAGTAGGGTTTATTGAATCCAGCACCACAACAGTAAGTTTGTTGTAGCCCACAAAAAAGGCTTTTACGCCCCAAACTTGCACTTTTGCCGAAGCTCCGAGAGCATAACCTTCTGAAAGTTTTGTGAGTCCTGCCAATGGATTTACAGGTGTTACTGCTTCTTCGTCGCACGATGAAAAAATGCTAATTGTGATAATGAGTGCCAGTATTTTTGAAAGAATTGACTTCATATTTTATTGTTTTGTAGTGTCTTTAATTATTTATACGATGATTGTACATGCCTGTAATGCTGGATTACCGACATGCAAAAAAATGAGATGTATCACATTTGCAAAATAAATAGCTGTGAAACAAACTCTTAACTAAATAGAATGCTACATTTGTGGAGGCACAAAAATGAATGAAACGCATCGGGTTTCGAAAATCGTTTCGGGTTGAATAGGGTAATTGAACGAAAATTCGGTTGCACTTGGTAGTAAAGTACGAGTTTGTAAATACTCTTTGGATTCTTTCGATACAGGAATTTTTGTTGATTTTTTTTCGTTGGTTGTTTGGGTTTCGCGCGTTTCATTCACTTGTTTCACTTGCTTTTACATAAAACATTTTCCCTCACAACAACTTTCGGGCACATCTTTGTTTTCACACAAATTTTCAGCAATATAATCTTTGAAAAGCGCATACTCAAGGTATGGAATTTCGAATCTGAATATATTGAATATCAAGATGATTAAAAGCAGAATGGACAATACCCGATATTTCATTTGTAGGTTTGTAGAAGCCGAAAGAGTGAAATAGTCTAATAGTAAATCGTACAAAAATAATCAAAAAAACAAGAAGTACTCTACTATTCCTGATTTTTATCCGTATTTTTTTTCTTTGTAATTGATGATTTTAAGAGCTAATTCAGTCAAATTTTATTAAATATCCAACTTTTTTTTCCAATCTTTATATTTATTCAAAAACTTCAACTATCTTTGTGAGCGAATACTCACTTACTTTTTAAATATTGTTAGATTAAATATAAAATGGATATAACACCCCGACAATTAGAAATAATAGAAGCCACCAGCAAAATACTCACTACTTCGGGTATAAATGGGCTGACTATTAAAAATTTGGCTAAAGAAATGAATTTCTCCGAAAGTGCAATTTATCGCCATTTTTCGAGCAAAGAAGAGATAATGCTTGCCATGCTTAATTATTTGGCCGCAAGTATTGACCACCGATTGTCGAATTTGCCAAAAACCGAACATCCTGAAGATAGTTTAAGAGCTATGTTTCAGGAGCAATTTAATTTTTTTAGTCGAAATCCACATTTTGTAGTGGCTGTTTTTTCGGATGGATTGATGGAAGAAAGCAAGCGCATAAATGCATCTATATTGCAAATAATGGCTGTGATGATGAAACATTTGCTGCCCGTAATTATCGACGGACAGAAGAAAAATGTATTTACAAGTGCAATAGAATATGAGGATATTTTACACATTGTGATGGGCACTTTCAAACTTCAAATGTTTAAATGGCGACTGTTTAATTTTGAATTCGATTTAAAAGTAACTGGTAACAAAATGATTGATTCCGTATTAATTCTCATAAAATCAACTTAATATGAAGAAATTTCTGCCTTATTTTTCGGCTGTCATTCTGGGCTTATTTGGTACGCTCACCTTGTTTATGACAACTTCTGTCATTCTCGATTTATTTGGAATAAGAGCCAAAGAAGGCAATTATGTATTGTTTGTGGTGTGGGCAAATTTTATCAGCGGTTTACTCTATGTTGCTGCTGCTTATGGATTTGTAAAAAAGCAAGCGTGGACATCCAAGCTGTTGGGTGTAGCTGTGTCTATAGTTTCAATCGCATTTGTGGGATTAATGGTACATATTAAATCAGGAGGAATTTATGAAAATGAAACTGTGGGAGCTATGATATTCAGAGTTATTCTTACGCTTACTTTTGCCATACTAGCTCATTTTACATTATCTATTAAAAACAAAATGTCAAACTAAATTTTTTTAAACAATTATGTTAGTAAATACTCACAAACTAAAAAATGCACTTTTTGTGGCAATGGCAATAATGGCTGTTCCATTGCAAGCGCAACAATGGTCGTTGCAGCAATGCATCGACACTGCTCAGGTAAAAAATAAAATGCTGCAAATGAGCGCAAACAATGTATCGATAGGCGAACAGCGACACAAAGAAACTGTTGCCGGATTAATACCCAAAGTCAATATCAATGGCGATTACAAGTATTATTTTGATTTGCCCTATCAACTTATGCCAATGTCCACATTCAACCCATCTGCACCTGCCGGTCAATTTAAGGAAGCGCAGTTTGGAGTGGCTCACAACCTGAACTTCAATGTACAGTTTTCGATGCCATTGTTTAATTCGCAGGTGCTTGGTGCAATGGAAACTACTAAAATTGGTGGAGAATTGAGCAAACTTCAGCTGCAAAAAACGAAAGAACAAGTGTTTTTTGATATTTCAAATTTGTATTATAACGTACAAATACTACAAAAACAACTGGCTTTTATTGACAGTAACTTAGTAAATACCTCAAAATTGCTATCGAATATGCAATTACTAAAAGAACAGTTGATGATAAAAGCAACGGATGTTACAAAAGTGCAATTGCAATTGGCTCAACTAACAACGCAAAAGGAAATTGTAAGTAGCAAAATAGCACAAGTGTTGAATGCTCTGAAATTTAACATGGGAATTCCCATAAATCAACCTATTGAGATTGTTCCTAGCATTGAATTTAAGAATACCCGTGATTTCGCAACGCAAACTACCGTGGATATTCGCCTTGTTGAAACACAAAACAAGTTTTTGAAAAGCGAATTAAGCACGTTGAAGAATTCGCGTTTGCCATCGCTATCACTTTATGGCACGTATGGACAAACCGGTTATGGGTATGATGTGAAACCCAATGATTTTTTGAAATTCTTTCCGGTAAGTTTTGTAGGAGTGCAATTAAACTACCCTTTGTTTAATGGAACGGTAACGCAACGAAAAATTAATCAGAGAAAATTAGAAATATCCAATAGTAAATTGCAATTATCGTTGGCTACGGAGCAGAATTTAATGCTGATTGACAATGCAAAACGAACTAAATTCACAGCGCAACAAACCGTTGAAAATACATTGGCACAAATTAAATTATCCCAAACGGTATATGAACAAACCATTTTGCAACAAAAACAAGGAACGGCCAATTTAACGGATGTTCTGCTGGCTGACAATGCTTTGCGCGAAACGCAGCAAAACTACCTGTCGGCAATAATTGAGTATTTGAAAGCAGAATTGGAACTGAAAAAATTAACAGGAAACTTTTAAGTCAATTAAGAATTAAGAATTAAGAATTAATAATTTTCAAAAAAATTGAAATCATGAAGAAAAATATTATTTATATAGTTGTGGCATTGGCAATAGTAATTTTTACTGTCATTCGTCTGAAAAGCAATAAAGAAACTACTCAAAATAAAGTATATCAATACAATAAGAAATTGCCGGTGTATGTGCAAGCCGACACGCTGAAGCTCGAAAATGTAGAAAATTCCAATTTTTACACCGGAACTTTTGAGCCCAATAAAGAAACAAAGATGAGTGCCGATATTCAGGGTAAAATTAATGCTGTACTTGTTGATGCGGGAAGTGTGGTGGCTAAAGGTCAATTGCTGGTTCAGTTGGATAACTCTTTATTAAAACTACAGCTTCAAACTATTGATATACAAATAGAAGGATTGGAAAATGACGTGCGACGTTACCGGATTCTTGCTCAGGCAGATGCCATTCAAGGTGTGCAATTAGAAAAAACCGAACTGGGTTTAAAATCTGCCAATGTGCAACGTGCAACATTGCTGGAGCAAATAAGCAAAACAAACATTAAAGCGCCATTTGCGGGCATTGTAACTGCTAAACTAACCGAAGTCGGTGCTTTTGCTGCGCCAGGAGTTCCTTTGCTACAAATTACGGATATTTCGCAATTGAAATTTACGGTGAATGTGCCCGAAGGTGAGTTGCAAAAGTTTAAAACAAATCAGCAATATACGCTTCAAGCCGACGCATTTCCAGAAACAAATTTAGTGGGAAAAATTTCATTGATAGGCAGTAAAGCCAACATGGGCAATAGTTTTCCTATACAGTTTGCCGTAAAAAACACATCGGATTTGAAAATTAAATCGGGCATGTTTGGCAAAGTAAATCTGAAAAACAATAGTTCCAATAAACAAATAATTATTCCTGCTTCAGCCATTGTGGGTTCTAATATCCAACCACAAGTATATGTAATTACAAATGGAAAAGCAGTGATTAAAAATATTTCTATTGCAAGCAGGGTTCAAAATAAAGTGATTATTTCGAGTGGATTGAGTGCGAATGATATACTGATAACCAGTGGATTTATCAACATTTTTGAAGGTGCAAATGTTTTAATTAAGAATTAAGAATTAAGAATTAAGAAAATGAAAGAGAATATTATACAAACTAAAAGTTTTGCATTTGCAATTAGAATTGTGAATGCTTATAAATACTTACAATCAGAGAAAAAAGAATTTGTGTTGTCAAAACAAATGCTTCGAAGTGGTACATCGATAGGAGCAAATGTAGAAGAAGCAATTGGTGGACAATCAAAAAAGGATTTCATAGCAAAAATTTCTATTGCATACAAAGAAGCAAGAGAAACAAAGTATTGGATAAAGTTGCTTTTTGCAACCAATTATATGGACGAAAAAGCTGTAAATGCATTGCTGGAAGACATCGAAGAGTTAAGTAAAATTCTATCTTCTATACTTTTATCGTCAAAGGAACAAAATTCTTAATTCTTAATTTTTAATTCTTAATTGTAATTCCATGAACATAACAAAAATTGCCATAGAACGCCCATCACTTATCATCGTGCTTTTCAGCGTGTTGACATTGTTAGGGATTATTGGTTTCAAAAGTCTGAGTTACGAACTGTTGCCGGATTTTAACCAACCTGTAGTTGTTATTAAAACAGGTTATCCGGGTGCTGAGCCACAAGAAGTGGAAACATCAGTTTCGCGAAAAATAGAAGAAGCATTGTCGAATTTGGAAGGCGTTGATTATTTGGAAACAAAGTCGATGCCCAATGCTTCGGTTATCATTGTCAATCTGAAATACGGCACAGATTTGAATAAAACGATGCAAGCTGCTCAGCTATATATTGATAACATCAAAAAAGATTTGCCGAAAGACATTTTGAATCCCGTAATGAGCAAAGTTTCGCCCAACGATTTGCCCATCATTTCGATTAGTGCCAACAGCAATCTGTCCGAAACTGAGTTTTATCAGAAAATGAAAGATGATTATCTGCCTCAAATTCAGCAATTAAAAGGAGTTGCCGAAATTACTCTGATTGGAGGCGAAGAGCGTGAAATTCAGGTAAAAGTAAATCAGGACCAGCTCAAACTCTACAAAATATCACTTTATCAGGTTGTGGAAGCCATCAATCGTTCGGGAATAGACATTCCGGCGGGTAAAGTGCTGACTGGCAAAGAAAATAATTCGGTGCGCCTAACAGGGAAATTTGCTAACATTGATGACATTAAGAACGTGCAAGTGGCTATGCCAGTGCCAGGCAGTCCGGTTTATGTAAAAGATGTGGCTACTGTAATTGATGGTGTAAAAGAAATTAAATCGGTAAGCCGATTCAACGGAAAGTCGGGGATTGGACTTATGCTGAAAAAACAAGGTGACGCCAACGCGGTGGATGTGTCGAAATTGGTACGTACAAAATTGAAAAGCATTGAACAGCAAAATGCGAAGTCGGAAGTAAAATTTGTAATTGCCGACGACAGTACCGATAAAACAATTGCAGCGGTAACTTCGGTGGTGGATGATTTGATTTTGGCAGTAATTTTGGTTTCGTTGGTAATGCTCTTATTTTTGAGAAGTTACCGAAATTCGCTGATAGTTTTGGTGGCTATTCCTACATCACTGGTAACGGCTTTTGCCGTTATGTGGCTGATGGGTTACACCTTAAACTTGATGACGCTACTTGCTATGTCCTTAATTATAGGCATATTGGTTGACGATGCCATTGTGGTATTGGAAAACATTCAACGGCATTTGGACATGGGCAAAGACAAGCGAATTGCTGCTATGGATGGTCGTATGGAAATTGGATTTTCGGCGTTGTCCATCACTTTAGTGGATGTGGTGGTATTTTTACCCATTTTGTTTTTGCAGGTTTTTGTTGCCGATATGCTCAAGCAGTTTTCAATTGTTGTAATCACCTCCACATTAACCAGTTTGTTGGTTGGATTTACGATTACACCCTGGATGGCTTCCCGAATTGGGAAAAAGGAACATATTCTACCTACCAATTTTATGAACCGATTTTTAATTTGGTTCGAACACCAATTGGATACATTTATTGCATTTTACGGTCGATTATTAAAATGGGTATTGGGTCATAAAATCGTTTTTACTTTGTTTGTCATCTTTCTGTTGATTTTTACCGGTGCAGTCATGAAACAGGGTATTATTGGTAAAGAAATGATGTCAACCGGCGACCAGGGCAAGTTCCGGTTAAACTTAGAATACGACAAATCAATTACAGTTCAGCAGAATAACATCACTTCGCAAAAAATAGAAAGTTTTATTTTACAACAACACGAAGTAGCTTCACTTTTCAGTAATGTGGGCGGTCCAAGTACCGGAATTGGCAGTTTGGGTGTGGGCGTAGCTAACAAATCGGAATTTACCATACAGCTAAAACCTGAAAAGGAAAGAATCATTAAAACGCTCGATTTTATGAAATCGCTCCGTGTGGAAATGAAAAAGCAGTTCCCAAGCATCAACTTTTCGATGGCTGTTATTGGTTTATTACCCAAAATGGCGCCCATAAAAATAACGCTGAGCGGCAATGATTTAAGCTTAGTAATGAAAACCGCCAAAAATCTGAAAGCGATAGTGGAGAAAGTTCCCGGAGCTGATAATGTTCGGCTATCGGTCGAAGATGGGAATTCGGAGTTTAAAGTGATTCCCGATAAAGATAAAATGCAACGCCTGGGACTAAACACGGCTTATGTGGGTGTGAATTTGCGCACAGCATTTACCGGAAACGATGATGCTAGCATGACTGAAAATGGAACTGAATATCCGGTACGAATTTGGTTCGACGATTTCAGCCGGAAAAATTACGAAGATGTGCAGCGATTGACCCTTGTTAATCCGTTGAATATGCCGGTTGAAGTTTCTCAATTTGCCGAAATTAAGCAAGATAACTCTCCTTCCATGTTGGAGCGGTTGGATAGGCAAACTTCGGTAACACTGACAGCTGAATCGTTTGGTCGTCCTTCGGGAACGTTGGCCGATGAAGTAATTAGTGACTTGAAAAAGAACCCATTGCCCGATGGTGTAAAAATGTCGTGGGGCGGTGATATTAAAACGCAGAACGAAAGTTTTGGTGCACTTGCTACCGTTTTACTCATTTCATTTTTGCTTATTTACCTTATCATGGTAGCACTTTACGATAATTTTATTTATCCGTTTGTAGCTTTATTTTCTATTCCAATGGCAATTATCGGAGCTTTTTTAGCGTTAAATCTATCGCTGAATGACCTGACGCTATTTGCACAGCTGGGTTTGATTATGCTTATGGGACTTGTTACTAAAAATGCCATTCTGATAGTAGATTTTACCAATCAACTCAAAGCACAAGGCAAACATTTCAAAGAAGCATTGCTTATTGCCGGCAAAGAGCGGATGCGCCCCATTTTGATGACTACACTTTCGATGATTATTGGTATGTTGCCCATTGCGTTGGCAAAAGGCACAGCCAGCGAGTGGAAAAATGGTTTGGCTTGGGTAATTATTGGTGGCTTGTTTTCGTCATTGATTTTAACTGTATTTGTGGTGCCAATGGTTTATTATGTGGTTGATACCGTTAAAGAGAAACTTGGCAAAAAGAAATGATTTTTTGAATTTATAATCTAATAATCAACACATTAATTGTATGAACTTGAAATATAAAAACGAAATCTTGGTAGCATTATTATTGGTAATAACCGTAGTTGCCTTTTACTATCTCTTTGCAATAATACTGCCTTTTGTAATTGGATTAGTACTGGCATTTTGGTGTTTGCCTTTAGTAAATTAAATACAGAAACTTGTAAAAGTTAGAGCATTAGCCACAAGTTTATTTCTGGCTGCTTGCGTAGGTCTAACAGTCCTTTTTGTTGTTTTATTGGGTAATTACGTCAATAGGGATTTTAAACGATTAGCTACCAGTTTTCAGGTTCTAAGTTCCCAAAACAAAGACAAATTGACCACTGCCGAAGTGAAAATCAAAGAATACATTGCCGTTTTTTACGATACTGATCAATTGGAATCGTCCCTAAAATTGAAAGCAGATTCAGCAAGTCAAGTATCCACAAGTGGAAGCCTTGCTGGAATTGACACTCAGGTTATTGAAGATAGTTTTGCAAAAATAACGGACGGCTTTGGGAGTAAACCGACAGACGAAGCATCAAAGAAAAGCAGCATTGGCATCGTTAGTATTTTACTTATGTCTGTATCCTATTTTGTACTAATTCTTTTTAATATTGAGTATTTCGAAACACTCCGAAAACGATATGTTGGTAAAAAAACAGCTTCGCGATTTAATACCGTAATGTCCGATTTCAATCAAAGTTTTGTGAAATACTTTGCTTTACGAGGCAAAATTGTTCTCCTTTTATCACTTATTTATCTTCCGGTATTTATACTTTTGAATATGCCAGGAGCCTTGCTTTTCACGTTTCTGATTCTATTTCTTTCGTTTATTCCTTATCTTCAATACCTGGTTTTAATTCCTGCTTCGGTGGCTTGTTTGGCACTTTCAACAGAAGGAAATCAATCCTTTTTGTTGTATTTTGGCATAGTAGCAGGTACTTTTGTATTGGCAAGCATCATTGAAGAATTTGGACTTAGCCCCAGAATAATGGAAAAAAACATTGGAATAAATCCTGCAATAATGGTACTTTCAATCAGTGTTTGGACTTATGTATTGGGCATGCCCGGACTTATTATTGGCATTCCGCTCACAAGTTTGTGCCTAATTTATCTGAAACGATATGTAGAGCCGGTGATTTTGAAGTTAAATAATTGAAATACGTTCGATTTCGTGATTATTTTTATAATAACACAAATAAATAGTCTTTAAATTAGGATAGCAAAAGTAGATTTGAATGCATCTAACAAAAAACAAATTCACTCGAAAGGAAAAATTTGTCACTCAATAATGGTTTTTCGTCACTAAGAGAAGTTTTGGCTCTAAATTCCGAAAGAAATGAAACCGACTAAAATTTCTTAAGAAAATTCAGAAAAAAAAATAGTCGTTCGGAAAATTTCCAGACGACTATTTTTAATTACTAAGCTTTTAGTTTATTTTGCAACCCAAAAACAACGAACGGGTGACACGATTGAACCTGATGCTTTCAGTTTGTTGAATGCTTTGTCAACTTCTTTACGGTCGAAGCCGGTAATTTCTGCAATTTTTCCTGCGTTTACTGGTTCTCCCACTTTTTTGATGGCTTCCAATACTTTTTCTGCTGTTTCCATAATTTTTGAATTTTACTAATTGCTTATTTATAAGTGTATTATATTAATTTTTTTTATATAATGTTTTTTAACTCAATATTGATGCATTTAATTTTACTTAGATTGTTGTTATATAGCATTATAGCATTTTTAAATTAGCACATGGTAGCAAAGCGGACATTCCGCATGACTGGATTTTCAAATTAACAAATCAACAGGTTCTTGTCTATGTTATCTTATTCAATGTTCTTCCTTACTTTTTTTAAAAATACCTGCATTCTTTCCGAATCTTTGTTGTCAATAATATCCATCAAATCTTTTAATTCTGCTCGTATTTTTTCTACCTGATTGTGAGTGTGCGGATTAAAAAGAATTTCGGTTAATAAATAATCATCTTCGCCCAGCAAGCCTTTGGCAATATCCATGTGACGTTTGAATGTTGTACCTGGTGCTTCCTGCGGAATCATTACCGAAGCAAAAACCAAGGTTGAAGCAAATGGAATGGACAAAGAATATGCAATTGTTTCGTCATGTTCATCAAAACTGTATTCAAAAATTTTTAGTTTCAACGAACCATACAATTCTTTGAAAAAAGCTTTACTTAAATGGTCAGATTCAGAAATAATAATAGCACCTTGTGAATTCAAATTATCCAATGTGGCAAAGGTTGGTCCAAACATTGGATGTGTGGAGACATAACGCATACCCGTGTTTTCGTAATATTCCTGAATTCCAGTTTTTACAGATGCGATATCCGAAATAATACAATTTTTTGGTAAGTATGGTAATACAGCCTGAAAAGCTTCAATAGTAAATTTTAGTGTTACACAATTAATGACCAGTTCAGGTTCAAACTCACGAATCTCATCGTATTCGGTCATACGATAGGTGTTGAATACAAAACGCAATCGTTTCGGATCAGTATCGAACAGCGCTACTTCGTGCTGAATGCACAATACATCGGTAAGAAAAGTGCCCATTTTTCCGGCACCCAAAACTAATATCTTCATTTCAATTTTTATTTGACTGCAAAGGTAGAAAAAATGTGCCAATAATCGTTTTATTCTGATTCGGTAAATGCTGCCCGTTTACTGAGCAGTTTTTAGATTTCAACCAGGATTATTGTGCCTTTTTTCCCTCTAGCGGAACAAAGAGCAAAGTTATTATGCCGGGAATACCCAATACAACCGTAATTAAGAAAAAATATTGATAGCCCATGCCGGGGAACAAGTTTGCAATGGTCATTTGAAGTTCACCGCTAAAGAAGCCCGGAATCATCATACCCAATGCTGAAATACCCGTTGCTATAGCAAAATATGTGGTTTTGTACTGTCCTTTAGAAATTTGCATCATGTAAATCATAAGTGCAGTATATCCAAAACCATAACTGAATTGTTCAATCGCCAACAAAGGAACAGTGGCACTAATTGATTCCGGTCGAATAAAAGCTAGGATACTGTACACAATAGTGGGAATATTGATAATTAATGCCATGTACCAGATCAATTTTTTTAATCCATATTTAGCAACAATCAGCCCTCCCAAAATACCTCCTACAATAATGGCAGTTACACCAAAAGCATAAATAACACCTACATCTTCTGTCGAAAAACCCAACCCGCCAATTTCCCGTGCATCTTTAAAAAACGGAACAGCTAATTTTATAAGAAATGCCTCACCCATTCGGAATGTAAGTATAAAAAGAACTACTGCAATAATTCCCGGTTGTTTAAAGAATGAAATAAATGCCTCTTTTGCAGAAGGTCTCTCAATATTCGTGTCTGCAATCGTCGCCGAATTTAAACTTTCCGAAGCAGGTTTGGGTAAAATAAACCTATGGTATAAAAAAACCAAGGCAAACAGAATTGCAGCAAAGTTATAGGCAAAAGTCCATGCTTTGTCGGGAGAATATGAATGTTGGATAAGATAACCGGCAAACCATACGATAAAACTATTGCAAAAAAAGTTAGAAACACGGTAGAACGTGCTTCTAATACCGGCAAACGAACTTTGATGTTCTTCGGTTAACGAAATCATGTAAAAACCATCTGCTGCAACGTCGTGGGTTGCTGACGTAAAAGCAATTAGCCCCAATATTACCATACAAGCCAAAAAGAAATTGGGTAGTTGGAGTGCAAAGCCAAATGCAAGAAATAATGCGACTATTACTAGTTGTGTGCCCAACACCCAATTACGTTTGGTCGAATTGGTGTCAACAAAAGGACTCCAAAGCATTTTAAAAATCCATGGTAAATAAAGCAAACTGGTGTAGCGTGCAATATCGGCATTATTTACACCCATGTCTTTAAATACCACAACGGGAACCATGTTTACTAAAAAATAAGGAATACCTTGCGCAAAATAAAGCGTTGGAACCCATGACCAGGGAGAGGATTTTTTGATGTTGTTGTTTTTCATATTTATAAATTCATTTTTTTTTGACATTCATTCACCCCAAATTCTTCAGTGATTAGCTATGTTATTCTACCTGAAACTTTTTTAGAACAAATCTTCCATGGTCAACTCATTTTGAATCAATCCCATTGAATACTCATTTTGTTTTACGCCATAAGTTGTAATCATGGTCATAAAAACTGCTTTGCGTGTTTTTGTTTCGCTCTTGAATGTGCCGATTTTATTTCGCAAATTTTCATTATACTTTTTATTTATTGTGAATTCATTGATAGCGTATTTCATTTCACAGAGGTTGATTACTTGATCGTTACGTTCGATCAGCAAATCAATTTGTACACCATTTTCGGCCTCTTTGCTTCGCCAGGCTGCCGATTTAGTTTTAATTCCTGAAATTCCAAGTTTGATTTTTATTTCAGCTATATGTGCCATGCAAACCTGTTCGAAGGCAAATCCTGCCCATGCTCTATGGTTAGAATTATCGATGCTGTTCATCCAATAATTTTCATCATTTATTTTATTTCCATTTATGAAATGGAAATAAAACATGGAGTAGAAATCGGTTAGGTGGTATTGGCTGTCTCTCGTTTTTTTTTCAATTGGAGTATAACGCCTTATAAATCCGCTGCTTTCAAGCTCTTCTAGCTTTTTTGTGGTTCCACCACCATTAGGTAATTTAGTGTTTGTAATTAGTTCTTTACGAGTAAAACCCTCTGTCTTACGACTCAAAGCTTCAATAATTTTTACATGATTTTCGGAATGCTTAAATAAAGAAGCATACAAATTGTCAAACTCATTTCGAAGCATTCCGTTTTGTGCAAAAAAGAGCAAATCAATGTTTTGGTATAAACTAAGTTCGGGTTGCAAAAGGCTTAGATAATAGGGTATTCCGCCCATTATCATGTAGCTTTCTACTATTTGGTATCGGTTCCATTTTATGTTTCGTTTTCGAAAATACTGCTCACATTCGTTCAGCGTAAAGGCATTTAATTTAATTTTGCATGTTAAGCGGTTGTGTAAACCTCCTTTGTTATTTATCAACTTGTTTGTAATCCAAGAAGTGGCTGATCCACACACAATCAATAAAATATCCTTACGCGCCGAAGCCCAACTATTCCAAAAATGCTCCAAGGCACTGATAAAGTCAGATTTTGGAGTATCTATCCAAGGCAATTCGTCCAAAAACACCACCTTTTTTTGTTTCTTTCTCTTTTCGAGCATGACAATAAGCTGATGAAAAGCTTCAAACCACGACTTTGGTTTCGTGATTTTCTTTTTAGTTTGCTTTTGTAAAGCTGTCTGAAAATTTAATAATTGCTGCGTTGTTGTCAAATTTGCTAATCCGGTAAGCTGAAAATCGAAAGAGTTCTTAAAGTATTCACGAATTAAAAATGTTTTTCCAATTCGTCGTCGACCATAAATAACCACAAACTCCGAATTATCAATATTTACTAGCGAAGTTAGTATTTTTCTTTCTGTTTCTCTACCAATGAGTTGAGTCATTTTGAGTGCGTTTATAATGCGCTACAAATATATAAATAATATGAGATATAGCGCATTATAATCAAATTTAATTTCAAACTTCATCTTTTTTATTGCTTCATAGTACGCTATAAGTCTAATAAAATTGGAGATATAGCGCGCTATAACGATTATATAATACAATAATTATAAGTGTATCTATCAATTTTACAAGTAATTATCAGTATATTCTCTTTTACTCGACTTCATCAAAATAATAGAACAAAATGCGTTGTAATCAAATTAAGATTTTCAAATATAAAACTTAATATTGTTTTATAATGCGCTATAAGTCTAATAAAATAGGAGATATAGCGCGCAACAACAATTATATAATACAATAATTATAAGTGTATCTATCAATTTTACAAGTAATTAACGATATATTCTCTTTTACTCTACTTCATTAAGATAATTGGACAAAATGCGTTGTAATCAAATTGAAATTATCAAATACGAAACTTCATTTATATTTTATAATGCGCTATAAGTGTAATATAATAGGAGATATAGCGCGCTATAACGATTATATAATACAATAATTATAAGTGTATCTATCAATTGTACAAGTAATTATCAGTATATTCTCTTTTACTCTACTTCATTAAGATAATTGGACAAAATGCGTTGTAATCAAATTGAAATTTTCAAATACGAAACTTTATTTATATTTTATAATGCGCTATAAGTGTAATATAATAGGAGATATAGCGCGCAATAACGATTATGTATTTCGATAATTTAATGTATATGTGTCAGTAATACAATTAATTATCATTATATTTTTTTTAACTCTGCACCACGGAAATAATGCAATAAAATTTCATTATACCGATATCCTTTTTCGCCCATTACGGCTGCGCCAATCTGGCAAAGTCCCACACCATGACCCCAACCTGCGCCTGTTAAAGTGAAATGTTGCGGAATATTGTCGATTATTTCAGATTTGTCTACCACAAAAGCTGAACTATAAAGATGCGAATTGGAAAGCCATTTGCGGATTTCAAGTTCTTTTCCTACGGTCAAAGTTTGCTTTGTTCCAACAATTTTAAGTTCGATAATTCTTCCTGATTCGCCCCGTTTAATGGGAATTAAATCAATGATTTGTCCAAAATCTATTCCCGAACGACGCGAAAGAATTTCAGATAGTTCGGTTTGTGCGTATTCCACTTTCCAACGATAAAAATCGGTAGTTTCCTGATCATAATTGTTTAATACCTGTGACAATACTTTCTTGTCAGTAGTATTGCAGAATGCAGCCGGTGATTGACGAATCCATTTTTGTGCATTTGTTTCATCCGTCAAATCCAAATCAAAACCTTCGGGATTTTGAGGATTATCAATAACCGGTGTAAGATACGGATAATGCTCCGGCGCCCAGCAATTTTCAAATGATTCAGAAATTCCACCGCATGATTTTGAATATCGTGCATCGCAAATCCCGTTTTCAAACATCAATACCTCACCTCGGGTGGCTTCTATAGCATTTTTCACCGCTTTGGTTGAAGCTCTGGTAATGCCCTGATAACGTTGACAATGATCGTCGGCACAAACATCAAAATGCGTGTGAGTGTCACGTTCGTACCATTTTATGTGTTTCGTGTTTCGTGTTTCGTGTTTCGTGTTTTCAGTTTTATATCTTGGTTCTTGGTTCTTGGTTCTTGACTTCTGAAGTGGACACAACAACCAACTTCTGGAAATTACCGCATGTGCTTTCAGTAATTCGTTGGAGGCAGTGGCGCTCATTTCGCTCGAAATAACGCTTGTGAGATAATCTTCAACATCAATTTTATTTATAGCAGTCAACTGTCCACTGTCCACTATCAATTTTAATTGCCCTTTAAAGCGTTGATTTTCTTTGCGTTCCCAATGGAAATTGATGCCAATCACCACATTAATCAAATCAAATGATGCATTTTCAGTTATGGGTTCAAGAATAATTTCATCTGTATAATTGTTATCGAATACAATCTTATTATCCTTATATTCAGCATTTTGTTTTCTGGAATAACATTTTCCGTTCGACGATTTGAATTCACCATTCAGTACAAATTCAATGGTACTGGCTGATAAAATACCGACATGTATGGTTGGTTCAGTTTTCATGTGTTTTTTTAGTAAAAAGACACTTTGATGTCTAAAGTGAGCTTTGTTCAAAGATGCTAATAATATCTTCTTTTGTTATTTTTTCAAAATGACTTTCAATGGGCGTAATGAATATTCCACTCATTTCTACAGTTGCGGGGCTAACAAGCAATTGTTGGTCACCTTCTACCGAATACTGCCATGGTCGAAAATTGGCACGTGGTAGTATAAAAGTGAACCAGTTTCCTTTTTCGTAAGAGCAAACAATATTCATCATGGGCTCAGTTTTGTTTTCAGTTTGAAATTGTACAAACAGTTTTTCAAAGGCAATTTTTGCGTCCAAAATCGTATTTGATTCAATACATAAAACAGTTCTCAGGTAATTCTTCAGCGAAAATAGTTCGTAATTATTTCCTTTTTCAATCAACTCTCCATGTTGCGACTTGAGATTTTTATAATCCTTGATAAGGGGCAAAAAATTCTTTGTTCCTGCCTGAAAATGTAAATGATCGGGTGCAGAAGCACCACATTTCGGTCCGTTATAGAAAACCACGTATTGGTCCAAAGTTTCTGCTAATTCAAGCATATCGGTAAAATATGGTTTGATTTGCTGTTCGATATGTTCTTTGTGTGGAATGGTGAAATGTTCAGGGAAAATTGGGAATGGATTGACCAGAATGGTGTAATCGCCGGCATCAATGCATCTTTGTTCGGCAGGCAAATTAGCAGTACAAAGAAAACATTTCCGCTCTGCTATGGTTTTTGCATCAACTTTTGCTCCCGAAGAAACCATTCGTGCCGGATTAAACTGAACCTTTACTTCGAAATTGTCGAAAGTAAAGCTTTTAGTTTTCACGGTTTTCAATCCTGCATAATTTACTCGGGCAAGTTCCCAATCAGTTAATTGTTGCTTGAATAAAGCCGAAGTTTGGGTGTTTCGTTTTTGCATTTACCTGTTTAATTTTGGAACGCGAATTACGCAAATGATTCGCAAATTTTAAATTAAGGATACTAGAACACAATAATCAGTTATAAAAAATAATTTTTTTCAACGCAAAGCCGCTAAATTGCAAAGCCGCAAAGAAAAACTGAAAGTTTTTGTCTTAGCGTTCTTTCTCTTGGTGTTGAATATGAGTTATTAAAACTTAGCGGCTCCACGTTGCACGGGATGTTCCATTTGCGTTTAGTTTTTTATTTGGAGCAATCATCAAAATCATTAAATCATATAGCTAAAATGTTGTTTTTAAATACAATAGATGCTTTTGTAACGAACCATTGAGAACAAAAAAACCTACTTAAGGAGTTTTTGGTTCATTCTAGCTTTCAATTCTATCGTTCTAATTTTATCTTTGTAATGGTTGTGTCCATTCATTTTCACTACATCCAATTCTGCATCGGAGTTTTCGTCCCAGCGACGACAAAGGTAAACTGAATCGTAAATACGCCCAATCTGATATTCTCTGCTGATATTAAGACCTAATGCATAGTCTTCACCATAACTGGTGTTTGGCACTTTTATTTCGCGGAGTACAGGTGTGTAGAAAGCACGTGGAGCACCCAATCCATTGATACGCAAAGCATTATTTCTTCCGTTTTCCGGCGACCATTCCTTGTGGTCGATAAGTCCCGGTGCAATGGTTTCCATTTTGAAATTGGTCATGGTGTACGAACCAATCACCATAGCACAATTTTGTTCGTAAAAAGCATTCACTATGGTTTGGAGTGTGTTGTCTTTTTCATAAACGTCGTCACTGTCGAGTTGAACAGAAAATTTACCACAATTGATGCTTTCAACGCCTACATTCCAACATCCGCCAATTCCTAAATCGCTGCGATTCGGTATAATATGAATAACACGATTGTCGGCTTTTGCGTATTTTTCAATTATTTCGGAAGTGCCATCGGACGAGAAATTATCTACAATTATCAAATTAAAATTAAAAGACGTTTTTTGAGAAAGCACTGATTTTATGGCATCTTCCACTGTTTTTACACGGTTTCGAATAGGAATAATTACCGAAGCTTCCACCGGAAAATTTCCCTCGTTGAAAGCAATTGATTTAAATTTTGGAGGCAAATATGCTCCAATTTTTTTTAAATGATCGGTACAAGCTGCTTCCATTTCAATTTGAACTGCCCGATTTTTTGGATCTACATAATCGAAAAGTTTCTCACCGCTTTTGCGGGTGTCGAATTCAATTTCAGAATATAAATACTCGTTAATATGAACCAATTCAGCTTGTTGTGAAACTTTCAACCTGAGATTGTACAATCCGGCATACTTATAGTTTTCGCTTGTTTCGCTCACTGCTTTTTTCAAATTATCTGCATTATAAAACAGCACTGAGCCAAAATTAAAATCATCGCGCAAACTTCCGGCTTGATAATCAATTAAAGGTAAAGTAGTGCGTTCGTCATTGACAATTTGATAATAATCGGAATAAACTAAACCTGTATCTAAATTCTCAGCAATATGAAAAAACCTTTCTAATGCGTATTGTCCTAATTCCAGGGTTGTATCCTTGGTATAAATCAACGAAAATTGTGTTGTTGATTTATTTGCAATTTTTTGTAAAGTGCTACTAGTCAGTAATGAATCAATTTCGATGCATTCACATCCTGCAATGGTAGCATTGTTTCCGGGAGTACAAAGCAGATAAACAGCATTTACGAGCTCCGATTGTAATAAGTTTTGGGCTGTTTTTTCAGCTTGAACCGGATTGTTGAAAGCGATAAAGCAATTAATTGGTTTCATAATAGTTGATTTTTTACTTAATTCCTCGGAAAAGGATTAAGTTTATTTTAAAAATGTGTTTTATATATTCGACCTCTCCCTAAATCCCTCTCCCAAGGAGAGGGACTTTGCCGAGTGCAGAACTGAAAATTATACGATATTATTTATTTCCAACTACTTATATAAAGTCGTTCTTGTTGTTTTGAATCATTTGTAAATCATTGATTTATTTCATTTTCAAATGAATTTTACGCTACATTGGTATATGATATTGAACAAATGCTTCAATTGCTTCGTAGGATGCCAATCCCAATTGTGAATAAAGCTCAGCAGTTGCACGATTTCGGTCTTCTGACCGTTGCTAGAACAAGCGTTCGTCGTTTCCCATAAATGGAGCACTTTCCATTTGCGATTGATGACGCAAAATTGCATTGCGTTTATTCCTCAGTTCCTCTGGGCTGATTGGAACTGCCATTTCAATGTGGTCAATTTCCCATTCTTTCCAGGCTCCCCGGTACATCCATATTCGGCAGTTTTTCATCCAATCTTCGTCTTTCATTTCGTCGATAGCTGCCAGTGCTGCGTCAAGGCAAACTTTATGAGTTCCATGAGGGTCGGCCAAGTCACCGGCTACAAATATTTGTTGCGGTTTCATTTCTGCCAGTAATTTTTTAATAATATCAACATCAACAAGATTTATAGCCCCTTTTTTTACTGTTCCGGTTTCGTAAAAAGGCAAATTTAAAAAATGTACGTTTTTGGAAGGTAAACTCATATATCGACAAGCAGCTTTGGCTTCTCCACGACGTATCAGAGCTTTCATTTCTAAAATTTCAGGTGTATCCAAATCACCTTCTTTTTTATCATGGAGGATGAATTGACTGAATTCTGAGTATTTTGATTCCAAAATTTGATTTTCATTGTCGTACTTATCTTTAAAACCCTTCAGAAATGACAGGAAACTAATTACTTCTTCGTCAGCAACGGCAATGTTTCCAGAGGTTTGGTATGCTACATGAACATTGTGATTCTGATCAATAAGACGCTTGAAAGTTCCACCCATCGAAATGACATCATCATCGGGGTGAGGACTGAATATTAATAGATTTTTTGGATATGGAATTGCTCTTTCGGGGCGATTTGTGTCATCAGCATTTGGTTTTCCACCGGGCCAACCGGTTATGGTATGTTGCAAATCGTTGAAAATACGGATATTTACGTTGTAAGCTGAGCCAAAAAGAGCCAACAATTCGCTCAAACCATTTTCGTTGTAATCTTTATTTGTAAGTTTTAAAATAGGTTTGTTAATTTTCATACAAAGCCACACAATAGCACGGCGTATTAATTTATCATCCCACTCACACGAAGTTACAAGCCATGGACGACTTATTCGAGTCAATTCGCTGGCTGCTGATAAATCGATACATAATTTTACGTTTGTGTGAGTTTGTAAATACGATGCTGGTAATGCATCGGTAACTATTCCTTCAATTGCACTTTTGATAACCGACGATTTGTGTTCGCCCCATGCAGCCAAAATGATTCGTTTAGCTTTCAATATTGTTCCAACTCCGAGGGTTATGGCACTTATCGGTACTAATTCAATACTTCCAAATAGCTCAGAAGCATCTTTTCGGGATAAATTATCTAATAAAATAAGGCGTGTTGAAGAATTTAACTGAGAACCGGGTTCAATAATACCAATATTACCCGAACGACCAATTCCTAATATTTGAAAGTCGATACCTCCAAGATTTGCAATTTTTTGTTCGTATATTTTACACTCATTGATAATTTCCGATTTATCAACTGTAATGTCGGGAGAGTAAATGTTTTCTTTTAAAACATCAATATGATTGAATAATAACTCTTTAAGTTTTGATAGACAACCTTTAGAAGATTTATTTAAAGGATAAAATTCAAATAAATTGACAAAAATCACATTTTTAAAGCTCAATTCTTCTTCTTTGTGTAATCGTACCAATTCATTATAAATACTCACATGTGTTTTTCCATTTGTAAGTCCGATAACACAATTTTCACCCAGTGTTTGTTTTTCTAAAATAAGTGTTGCAATTTCAGCTGCAACATGTTTTGTCCCAATTGATTCGTTATCGAAAATTTCTGATTGTGTTTTTTCAAATCGGGTCACACGTGACAATTCGAAGATATCTTCGGGTTGATAATATCTTTTTGGAATTCGAACCAAAGTGATTTGTGAGCTTAAGTTAGTTCTCATAAAATTTCAATTTGGATAATTTTGAGTAAATAAACTTTGAGCAAAAGTAGTCAATTTTTTTAAACTTTCAAACTTTCTGCAAACGTTTGCATTTAAAACTGTATTTTCTCGCTTTTTTTGGTTGGGTCAATCTTTTTCTGTTATTTTGCATTGAAATTTTTAAATAATAACTCTTAAAAAATTGTATTATGATGTTAATTGCCGATAGTGGTTCTACAAAAACTCATTGGTGTCTGCTCGAAAAATCGGGCGAAATAAAACATATTTTCACAAATGGAATCAACCCATATTATCAATCAGAGGTAGAAATAACCTGTGATATTGAAATGAATTTGCTACCAGAGTTAAAAGATACTGTTGTAAATCATATTTATTTTTATGGTGCAGGGTGTTCATTCCCAGAGAAGAAAGCATTAGTAATCGATGCTTTGGGTAATAATTTCAGGGATGTTACAATAAAAGTAGAAAGCGATTTGTTAGGTGCTGCACGTTCGCTTTTCGCAGGAAGTAAAGGAGTTGCTTGTATTTTGGGAACTGGTTCAAATTCTTGTTTGTACGATGGCAGAAGTATTATCGAAAATGTATCGCCACTAGGATTTATTCTGGGAGATGAAGGAAGTGGTGCGGTGCTGGGTAAAACTTTGATAGCAGACTGCCTGAAAAATCAACTAACACCGAAATTAAAGAATAAGTTGTTGACAGAATATAAATTAACTCCAGCCATTATACTGAATAAAGTGTATAAGCAAGCATTTCCCAATCGATTTTTAGCAGGATTGACTCCATTCTTATTAGAGCACATCGACGAACCGTCAATATTTAATCTAGTTTACGATAGTTTTGATGCTTTTTTTGTTCGGAATGTAATGCAGTATCCGCTCAAAGACATCAAAGTGGGATTTGTTGGTTCCATCGCATTTTACTTCCGCGACACACTTGAGATTGTTGCTTCGAAACGTGGAATAGGCATTTCTGAAATTGTTCAAAGTCCGATGGAAGGCTTGATTGCGTACCATAGAAGACTTCCGGCTACTGAAGGAGAATAAGAAAAGAGCCCCTAACCCCTAAAGGGGAAAAAGAAATATTACTAATGATTATATGCAACTATAACATGAAAAATAAGGAAAATAAGGTAATCGAAACTAACTTCAACTCCTGGGGAACTGAAGTTCATTCCTTTATAAAAATTACCGAACAAAATTCGCTACACGATAATCTCGATAAAAAGTCTGTAGGTCAGTTACTTATTGAAATGAATGAGGAAGATAAAAAGGTTCCATTTGCGGTTGAAAAAGCAATTCCACAAATTGAGGCTTTGGTTGAAAAAATTGTAGACCGAATGAAAAGTGGTGGTCGTATTTTTTATATGGGAGCTGGTACCAGTGGGCGTTTAGGCGTTTTGGATGCTTCCGAAATTCCACCAACATTTGGTATGTCACCTCATTTGGTTATAGGATTAATTGCCGGAGGTGAACGAGCATTGCGCAATCCGGTTGAAAACGCAGAAGATGACCTGAATAAAGGCTGGGAAGAGCTTTTAGGTTATAAAATCAATAAAAATGATACGGTGATTGGAATTGCAGCTTCGGGAACAACACCCTATGTGATAGGTGCTTTGCGAAATGCCCGTGCCAATGGAATTCTGACTGCTTCGGTGTCTTGTAATCCCAATTCGCCAATTGCGCAGGAAGCAGAAATTAAAATTGAAGCCATTGTAGAACCTGAGTTTGTAACAGGAAGTACACGACTTAAATCGGGAACAGCACAAAAACTTGTGTTGAATATGATTACAACGGTTACAATGATTAAACTGGGGCGTGTGAAAGGTAATAAAATGGTGAATATGCAACTTTCAAATGCAAAACTGGTAGATCGGGGAGCTAGAATAATAGTAGAAGAGTTGGGGATGGAGTACGAAAAAGCAAAAAATATTTTATTAATACATGGATCAGTTAAAAAAGCAATAGACATATATCGTCAACAAAATAAAAAATAATTGAAATTATGTTTTATAACATAATTGCAAACGTTTGCAGATAGAACTTTTTTCTTTCCTTTGTAAATAAATTTTTTATAAATAATTGTCAATATGTTATTCAATTATATTGCAAACAAATAAATTAATTTTATGTAAAAAATTATTCTTTTATTTGTAGGTTTCATTTTCATTTTACAATATAGTTATAGTCAGAAAACGACTGTAACCGGAACAGTAAAATCCAAAGAAGATGGTTTGCCCATTATTGATGCATCTGTTATGGAAAAAGGAACTACAAACGGAACAATTACAAATTTTGATGGAGTTTATTATATTACGATTTCAGAGGTAGCAACACTAGTTTTTCGCTATATAGGGATGGAAAAGATTGACCGAAAAGTAGTAGGAGCAGGTGTGTTGAATACTATTATGAATTCGAGTTAATTGCTAATATCGTTAATTTTGTGGTCGAAACCTGCATCATGCATTCTATTTCGAGTTTCAATGCAGAGTTGGTTGGTCCGACAATTATCAAAGATAATAACAACAATTATATTTTGATATAAAACAAAGGAAGTTATACACATAATTTAAATAATTATACTCATTTTATTTAAATCGATTTAAAAGCCATCAAGTTTATTAAAAAATAAATCACTGTTGTCCGGTAAAAGAATTTTGATTAGATTGAAAAAAGAGGAGCCA
>JACDZH010000342.1 GCA_013426815.1 Paludibacter sp. | reverse complement strand
GATATAATATTGATTAACAATAGGTTTGATGTTTTTAAGCAGACACTAATTAAAACCAGTTTAATTCATTCTGATAATGATAGTTTCATTTCATTAAAATCGATTGTTAAGGCATAATTCCTAAAAAACTCGTGAGAAATTAATCCACCAATATTAAATCCAAAACAGTTTTCGATTTGCTTTGGAAATGTTTAGTTTTTTAAAGATATTTGATATGTGTTTTTTTACCGTAGGTACAGATATAAAATATTTATCAGCTATTTCTTGATTGGTATTACCTTCCGACAATAATCTCAGAATACTAATCTCGGTATTACTTAGTTTCTCAAGTTCCTTTTTTTCTTTATCAAAATCAATTTGTGGTGGAGTTCTAAATAACTTAAATTCTAACTTAATATTTGCCAGATATAAGAGCACAATAATGACAGCTAAGTATAAAAATATTATTGCAACTGTAGTCATACGATTTTAGAATGAAAATGTTTACAAAAATAGAAAAACAATGAATACAAATTCATTTTAGAACCTATGTTTTTATAGTTAGTATAATAATATTTCGGAAATATCTGATATTCAATTTATTATTTTTTAATTTTAAAATAACAATTGCATATAAAAATACAGTTAAATCTCCACTACATGTCGATATACTATACTATTTATGCAATTATCAAATGAATAAAATTATAAATACAATGGTTATTCTTTAACTATTTTTTTTGTTCCGATTTTTGTATTGCTTTCTAAAATTACAAAGTAGATACCTTTTGTTAGGTTGTTAATATCAATTTCTTTACTCCCTGAAGTCATCTTTTCTCTAAAAATTATCTGTCCTGTCAAATTTACAAGTTTTATTGTTGATCTATTCATTTGATTAGATGTTTCGATGGTAATTTTATCTTTTGCGGGTGAGGGATAAACGATAAAATCTGATATTACATCTTCTGGTAAATCTTTTGTTCCGGTAGGTGTTTTGCTCATTTTTAATATTGTTCCCTTATTTCCAACTACATAGCCGATTGTATCCGAAAGCATACTCATGCAATTTAGTGTGTCCGATCCGTTATAAATTGTAGTCCAGTTTGTTCCGCCATTCAATGTCTTGTTTATTCTTCCGGTTAAATCAACAGAAAAACCCAAACCTGTATTACTAAAGAAGTGGCAATCCTGTACATAGTGACTGATACTATTATTGATTACTTTATTACTGAAATGCCAAACAGTATCTCCTGCACCAACAGCTGATTCACTTTCAATAAAGTTGTACAACATGATGAATCTGTTATTTGTTTCTGTTGGCATCCATCTAGAATAATTATTCTGAAACAATAATACCGTGTCGTTCAATACATTAAAAGAAGTATAAGCTGCATCATTTCCAAAATCAAGAACCCAACTATTGTGCCATTTACCCTCTTTAGTTAAATGACGGAAAATACTACTATATGTGGAATATCCACTGTAATTTCCAAATCCAAATAAACTCTCTGCTTTTTTATTATCAAATTTCAGGTTGGATAATACTGTTGTTCCTCCACCATTCCATATTCGATTCCAGTTGAGTCCATTGTCATTACTTTTTTGAAGTCCTCTCCACGCAGTGAGAAAATACAAACTTTTGTTATTGCTTTTTACCATAATTTTTTCAGCTGTAACACTAGAGTTATTTATTAACAGCCAGTTGTTTCCACTGTCAAAAGTGGCATACAATTTTGTTACTCCTAAGCCTGAAGTGGACGATTTGCATCCCGAAACATAAATAGTATCAACTGAATTTACTTCTACAGAAGTATAATCAATACCTTTTTCTGGACTGATATACTGCCAGTTGTTTCCACCATCGTTGGTTTTATAAACCGCACCATTGTTACCAACCACAACACCAATTTTATTTGTAACAAAATCGCAAGCAGTTAAATCATAATTAGTAAAAGCAGGGAGTTTAACCCATTGGGCTTGTAAAGTGGTTAAGGAAAAAAACAGTATTGATAAAAAGGAAACTTTTTTCATAATGTTAAATTTTAAATGATTGATTTTAAATGAATTATTTAAACAGATTAATTTAATTTTTCTAACCGATAATTATTATTAATGATGCAATATTGGATTTAAATGTTGCTTTTGTTAAATGAAAAAATAATTTCAGATTTACAATCACAATAGATATTGAATTTAAGTATTAAATAATCTGTCAGTTAGCACATTTGATTGATTAATTACTTATAAGGTAAAATTTTGATATCACCAACTTAATTAAAAAAGAAAAATTGCATAAGATGTTAATATTGTTAAATTAATTTGTTGTGTTTTCTTGCATAAATTTCAAGTCACAATAAAGGTAATTTTAGAGAAAAAGTGTCTTGTAAAATCTGAAAATACATATTTTAGAATTAGTGTTTTTTAATGTAAAACTTCGTAAGTACTCAGCACCAATAAGTTGAAGATACAATAATGTTTAGACATTATATAAGTTGTAATTAATTGAAATAAAATTAGTTACTTTGCAGTA
>JACDZH010000341.1 GCA_013426815.1 Paludibacter sp. | reverse complement strand
GATATAATATTGATTAACAATAGGTTTGATGTTTTTAAGCAGACACTAATTAAAATGAGTAAGTTGGAATTAGTGAGATGCCTACAATAACCAGCACTACTGAAAGCGTTGTTGAAGAATGTAAACTATCAAATGAGAAAAAATTAAACAGTGGGAGGGGCACGAAGAGCCGATACGATGTTTGTAAAACAGGTATAAAAGGAATTATGAAATGAAGATTTTAGAAAAGATAAGTTTGGTGGTGCATGGCAAGCAAAGTCATTGTTGATGAGAATTGCCGAAAAATAGCCAAAATTAATGTTGAATGTAGGAGAATTAAATTCATGTTTAGAAAAACTGACAGGTGTTGATATAGTCTGCTTCAGCAAACAAAAATCAGAGTCGTCGGTATCGCTATGTTCGTGATGTTGGTCATCAGCATGGTGTTTGTGTCCATCCGTGTCGCAGTCACTATTTTCGATGAGCACAAACACCTCATTATGATGGTGATGATGGGGAACAACGGCATGAGCCACTAAAATAAAAGTGGCTATTAATACAAATAAATATGCTGTTATTTTTTTCATCTAAAAGAAATTGGCTGCAAAGATAATATAAAATGTAGCCATTTGTTTTCTGTTGGTCTTTTATTGTTGTTGTGTTGTGAGTTATTCTTTTTGATTAATATTTATTAGTCAATTATTTTAGCATTTGTAGTCAAACCACATTCGTTTTCAATTCCAGGATTTCAGGACTTTTAACTTGACAAAGTAAAGTTATAAATCGGTAATGTAATTTATTCGTGGGGTATGCATTTTTTTAACGACCTTAATCACTATTCTTATTGTTGTATCCAACCATAATTTTAATGCAAAATAGATTAACGCAACATGCAAAACTATCACTAGAAACAGGTATTTTGTGCGTTAAAATTCACTATAAGTAGGGATTAGGACAAATAATAAAAACCCACAAAACAGCAGTGTTAATTAAAGCTGTCTTGTGGACTTTAAGTGATTATTTGTCAGCTACTTTCACGCTAATACCTTCAAACGTTTGCCAGCCCGATTTATCGGTGAGGCGTACCATAAAATGATAGTCGCCAGTATCCACATCCGATGGGATATTGATTCGAATTACAGATAAATAGTTAGTTTTTCCAGCAGTTATTTCATATTGATTAATAAAAAGCAATGGTTTTACAGGAGTTTTTATTGGTTCCATTTCGCATTCTTCAGATGAAGTGCTATGGGTATGATGGTCAAAATTATTGTGCATTTCTAAGCTGTACGAACCTAATTCAACATTGTCGGTAAAAATGGCCGAAAATGTAAAGCTTTCGCCCCTGTAAACTGTAGTACAGTTTTGTGGAAAAGCGCTACTGCCCTTCATATTAATTTTTGGTAATTCTTCATCTTTTACCGTATCGTTGCAGGCAAAAAATGGAGATGTTATTATAACTAACAACCCAAATAAAATTGTATTTTTCATTCCTTCTATTTTTTTATATATGTGTTCATAGTTTTACTTTGTATAAAACTATTGGCACATTGGCATATTATTACTGTATTTTTATGGGATAATGAGCAGAGAAACCAACTTCACCGTCTATTGCAGGTGCTTTTACAACTAAATAATAATCACCTGCTGTCCAAGTAGCAGCTTTTGGAGTTAAGTCATTATCATTTATGACACCAACATTGATACTTGCTAAAAAAGAATAGTTTTTTGGATCTGTAAAATCATGAAAATGAAGTAAGGTAATGGTATTAGATGAACTTACATTTGCATCTGTTAAATTCTGACTAACTTTTACCAAACCAACATAACTTCCAACCAATCCTTTTTTGTCGGTGATGTTACCCGAAATTGTTATAGTTTGTCCGGTTATAAATACCTGATTTGCAGTTGGAGCAGTACTAATTGTAATTATAGGTAAAACACCATCGGCAACTGGCACTACAATTGTTAATCCTTCTTCCTCATATTCGGTGGTATTTCCTTCCATATCCACTACAATAATGTGCAAGTGATAAGCCTCGGCAGATGCATTTACAGGAACATCAATGTGTTCGTGAAATGTAGCGTTTTTTAAATCTGCAAACTTGGTGTAAGTTGTGTCTACTTTCCATTCTCCTTCATGTGTCAATGCAGATTTTGCTTTCATAGGACCAATATGAGCTGCTTCATCAGCCGGATGAATTGTAATCTGAATTTTTGAGATTTTTCCTTCGGCAAATATGTTTGCTTCGAGGTGTAAATCGCCACCTATAAAAGCAGTTTTAGAATTTTGTAATCCTACTTCTACGTCAGTAATAACAGGGGCAGCCGCTTCCTCATCATTTTCGCACGAAGTGAAAGTGAATGACAATAAAGTTATAAATGCGAATAATTTTATATAGTTTTTCATTTTTAATTTGAATATTTAGTTGTTGAAAATGCATCTGACTATCTGCCAGATGTTATTTGTGTTTTTTTGAAAGTAAATTAATAGACATTATTTGAATTAATTTGTTATATGGTTGTTTATCAACAATATT
>JACDZH010000340.1 GCA_013426815.1 Paludibacter sp. | reverse complement strand
CATGAAAGGCTTACGGTCTCTTCTACCGCGTCCCAGAAACCACCAATCTTTTCCGCTGGTTTCTGGGCGTGGCGTGCGGGGAGGAAGCAATGGCCCGAGATTCGTTCAAGAAAATTCATCCGCCCCAAATTCCGTCTCAAATATGACGGCGTACATTAAAGGCACAGGCTGAGAACAACGCAATGACCAAAATTTCACCCTCCCCCAAAGGATGGCAGCGACTGGAACACGCGGGCGGCGTCATCTATATCCGGCCCGAAATTCCGGATTGGCTGGTGCCCACCGAATACGGTGATCATCTGCTCCAGGCCCTGATCCATTCCGAAAACCCGACCAGCGCCCTCTGCCTTCTGCAGCAGCGGTTTTCAGACAGCAGGGCATGGACTCCGGCCCTGGCCCACCGTCTCGCCCTCGACCTGGATCGACTGAACCACTCCATAAAAGGCATCGGCCATAGCGAGTACAGAGGACGGAGCCGGGAGTTGAGCCTTCATCGCCTCAAGGAGTGCTGGTTTCATCTCACCGACCGCTGCAACCTCAGCTGCACCCATTGCCTGTTCGCCTCCTCTCCCGCCACCACCAGAACCCTGCCCCGGGCCCAGCTTGACACAGCCGCCACCCAGGCCCTGGAGCTCGGCTGCTGCCTCTTTTACTTCACCGGCGGCGAGCCCTTTCTCTATCCCGATTTTTTCCCCTGGCTGAGCTCATTTTTAGGACAAAACCCCCAGTGCCACGCGGTGATCCTCACCAACGGCATGCTGCTGAGCAAACATATCGCCACCCTTCAGGCCCTCGACCGCCTTCATTTCCAGGTCAGCCTGGACGGACTGGAGCAGGCCCATGACAGTCTGCGGGGCATCGGCTCCTATCAACGCCTGCTGACCAACCTCGCCGCCCTGCGTCAGGCCGGAAAATCCTTCACCCTGTCCATTGCCGTCAGCCGCTCCAATGTGGCCGATCTGCCGGCGCTGATGACCCTTGCCAGCGAGATCGGGGCTGCAAGTGTCCATCTGCTCTATCATTTTATCCGCGGCAAGGGCAGCCGCGCACAATTCGTCGCGCCCGCCGAGATCTTCACCCATCTGCTGGCCGCCTGGGAACGGGCCGATGGCTGCGGGCTGACCATCGACAACCTGGAAACCATCCGCGGCCAGGTCTTTTCCACCCCCGGCACCCGGCACGATCTCTCCAACGGCGGCTGGGAATCCCTCACCATCGGGCCCGATGGCGTCATCTACCCCTCGCCCGCCCTGGTGGGTCTGCCTGAGACGGCCTGCGGCGAGCTGTCACAGGGGCTGGCCGGGGTGTGGCACACCAGCCCGCTGCTCCACAGTCTGCGCAACGCCTCGCTCATCGACTCCCCGCAGTATCAGGAAAATCCGCTCAAATTCATTATTGGCGGCGGTGATCCCGATCACAGCTTTCTCACCGGCGGCGGCTGGATGGGCCACGACCCCTATATCGAGCTGTACGACAAGATCGCCCTGGAACTGATCAGGCGGCAGGCCGAGCTCTCGCCGGTAACGGACCACAGCGCCATCAAACTGCGCATGGGCGATATCCGCCACGATTGCCCCGACCCGGAAACCGCCGGTCAGGGGGTGACCCTCACCCATTGCAACTGCGTTATCTCCCTGGCCTCGGATACCTCCGACCACGGCCGCTGGCAGGTGCGTGAATTTTACGGGCAGGCGGCCCTCAGCACCAATGAGGATATCGTCAACCCGCTGGCCGAGGGCCAGGAGGCGGCTGATTTTATCCCCGAGGAATCGCGCAAACGCTCCTACGGCTGCGGCAGTCCAGTCACCGATGCCGCCCCCCGGCCAGGACAGACCCTGGTGGACCTGGGCTCCGGCTCAGGGGTGGAATGCTTTATGGCCGCGGCCATGGTGGGCAGGGAGGGAAAGGTCTATGGCATTGATATGACCGACGAGATGCTGAATCTGGCCGCGTCCTCAAAGCAGGAGGTGGTGGCCCGGCTGGGCTATGACAACGTGGCCTTTCGCAAGGGCTTTCTCGAACAGATCCCCCTTGATGATCAATGCGCCGATATTGTTCTCTCCAACTGCGTCATCAACCTCAGCCCGGATAAACGCCGAACCTACCGCGAAATATACCGTATCCTCAAGCCGGGCGGCAAACTGGTTATCTCCGATATCACCACCGACACGCCCATCCCCGCCGCCATCAAGAATAATGTCCTCTACCGGGGGGAATGTCTGGGCGGGGCCATGGAGCAGGAAGAACTGGTGACCATGCTCACTGCCGCCGGTTTTTCGGCCATCCGGCTGATCAAGCGCTTCCCCTATCGCCAGGTGGACGGCATGGATTTTTTCTCCCTCACCTATCAGGCCCAGCGACCGCTGCAACCGGGACAATGGGCTGATAAGGGGATAAATGGCGCAAGCGATACCGGGTTGTCCGTGGCTGTCGATCTCCCTGGCGCTGGCGATGCTGGGCCATCCGTGGCTGTCGTTTACCGGGGACCGTATGGGGCGGTGACCACGGAGAGCGGCATCCT
>JACDZH010000015.1 GCA_013426815.1 Paludibacter sp. | reverse complement strand
TGATTATTTGATTGTTATAAGTGTTAATAATTGTCATGCGTAAAACAGGAAAAAAGATAGAATTTAAAATTCTATCTGTTTTAATATCTGTTTTTTCCAAAAATGAAAAAAATCAGGGATTCATGGTATTTTTCATTTCCTTAAATACGCTTTGTTGCAAATCAATATCGGCTTGAGTAACTCCTTCTCTTCCTGCTAAGCGTGTGAAAACGTGTAATTTAGAATCCACTATTTGGGCAAATATATTTCCACCGTTGGCAATTTTCATTCCTTTATAAATCATGAGTGCACTTATTGGATCTGCCACATCATCTGTTTTGCTTTTGTACACTTTCATATAAGTACCAACAGGTAAAGTTATTCCTTCTTCTAAATCTCTACGTGTCAAATCAATCAAAGTCATCAATTGTTTCAATGTTTCCTGGGGGCGATAAACATACCATCGTCCTTGTTCTCCAGTAGGAAGCTCGACGGTTGTGTAACCGAGGATTGTACCTAATAAACCCACCATTGTCAGTGTTTTATTAGAAGATACAATTATTGGATCAACAAGAAAAATGCCTTTGGGTTGTGTGCCGTATTGATTAAAGAACCCCGATTTTACCATATTGATAATAAGCGGTGCACCTGTAGATGAACCGGCTAAATAGATTTTTTTAAACCCTAAACTATCCAATTTGCGATATTCGTCCATAATTGAAACTTGCCAATCTTGCCAGGTTGAATTTTTGAAAGCTTCGTACGACCTGCCATGTCCACCAAGCAGCACTTGCGAAACATAGAAAGACCTTGTTTTCATCGTATCGGCGTAATGGCGCAATTCTGACCATTCGAAAGTAGTAGCGGTATAACCGTGAGCCGCAATGATAACAGGTATATTTTGCTGAATTGGAGTTGGATGGTTCATGTATTGTGACACCAAGTGTTTTTGAAGTGAATCTGTTATTGCATAAGAAACTTGACCACTATCCAACATGGTAGATTGTATATCGGGCATATGGCTACACGAAGCGAAAAGTGCTGAAATGAACAGTAACAATCCAGATATTGATTTATTTTTCATAATGATAATGTGTTTTATATTAAGCATATAAATTATTTTTTTATTTTTTACCAAAATAATAGAAAATGCTCATTTGATAAAATACAGGGAATAAAGTCCCCGGAGTACTTATGCCATCACCATTAATCATATTATATCCAACAGATAAACTGGTGGCTAAAGGGAATTTGAATTTGTAGAATAATCCGGTTTCGAGGGAGAAAAGCATTGAATTGTGTGGCAACGAAAAGAATTGAATATTTTCCATATCGGCATGAAAAAAACCGGTATTCACACCTGCAAAAATCTGAAAGTTTTTCCCTGATCGAAATCGCCAATCAGCACCTATTACATAATTGTCCTGCTGAATAGCATTGGTGTTGTATGCGCTCCCAATTCTACTCGTGGCATAACTCATTTTAATATGTATTTTTTTTTGCAACAAAAAATTGGAAGTAAAATCAATTCCAACACCATTTTCCCAATAAAGCTTTTCTGTTTTTTGTATTCTGACTCCAACTCCAATTTCATAAGCATCAAATACCTGGGCGTAAGATTTTATTATAAAAATCAATAAAATCAGTAACGTGAATTTCTTCTTTGTCATTTTTATCTTCATTGAAAATTTATAAGTATTTTTTATTCAAACAACTAAGTAATTGGCAAAATATAATGTACCATTTAAAAAGATTTTTTTGAACTTGTCTACCGTCAGGCAGGCGCAAAGATGCAAAGACACAAAGTCGCAACGAATATAAATTATTGTAAATCAAGTATTTTTAGCGTCTTTGCGACTTAGCGACTTAGCGTTCAAAATACGACATTATATTAGCACACTTACTAATATTTAGAAAATGAGTATCTGAAAAAAATAAAATTAAGAAATAGCTTGAATATTATCATTGTTATCAATGTTTTTTGCACCTGCTGTATACAAGCCTTCAATTCGTTCGGCATATCGTTCTTCAACTTTTCCACGCATAATTTTCATGGTACTGTTTACCAATCCATTTTGTTCGGTAAATGGTTCAACAATTACAGCCACAGCTGTGGGTAACCAACGTTCGGGGAACAAACCTTCATATTTTCCGCTTTTTCGGTAGTCGTTTATTTCGCGCTGCAATTTGTTCAATGATAATTGTTTAGCCTCCATTGATTCCCATTCCAAATGCGGTTTTTTACGATGTACATAACGTTTCAAAGCTTGCTTGTTAACCACAATTAACGCCGTTGTATAAGGACTCTGATTGTTGTAAAGCACCACCTGATCAATAAAATGAGAATTGTTTACAAGCGATTCTTCTATACCTTCTGGACTGTATTTTTCACCATCGCTTGAAATAAGCAAAGTTTTGAAACGACCCACAACATACAAAAATCCGTCGTTATCCATATAACCCATATCGCCGGTGTGTAACCAACCATCTTTAATCGTTTCGGCGGTGGCTTTTTCGTTTTTAAAATAACCGGCCATTACGTTTTCTCCTTTGATAACAATTTCGCCTTTTTCGAAATGTGGTAATTCTTTTCCGTCAAAATCGCAGATTTTCAACTCCATTGGTTTTACCAAATAACCCGAAGAACCTAATTTATGATGTGCCATGCCATTCGACGAAATAATAGGTGTAGCTTCGGATAAGCCATAACCCTGAAACATGGGTATGCCTATGGCATAAAAAAACCTTTGTAAATCGATATCGAGTAAAGCTCCTCCACCAATAAAGAAATCGAGTTCACCACCAAAACTTTCACGGATTTTTGAGAAAAGAATTTTATCGAAAAGTTTTAAAACTGGTTTTTGAATAAATTGCCAACCACCACCTTTATTAAACCCTTCTTTATTATAGGAATAAGCCATATTTATAGCCATATGGAATAGCCAGTTAATTAGAAAACCTTTTTCTCGAATACCACCTTCAATGCTTTTCTTGAAATTTTTAGCCAGTGCAGGAACGCTGAGCAACAAGTTTGGTTTTAATTCTTTAATATTTATCGGAATATTTTTCAAAGTTTCCAATCCGGTTTTACCAGACTGAACAGTTCCGACACTTGCACCCGAAGCCATAAAACTATAAAATCCAGCTACATGTGCAAAACAATGGTCGAGAGGTAAAATAATGAGTGTTCGGTAAGTAGTGGGAATAGTCATTAAGGTAAGTGCCTGTTCTGTATTGGCAGTGTAATTTCGGTGAGTGAGCATGATGCCTTTTGGGTCGGCAGTTGTTCCCGAAGTATAACTGATATTGGCTAAATCATCTGGTTTTATTGTTTTTGAGCAATTTTCAACAGCTTTGGGATGTTTCTTTAGATATTCAGTTCCTGAGGCAAGTAAATCGCTTAAAACTATTTCCTTTGGTTCATAATCAGGTTGTTCATCAAAAATCACCACTTTTTTGATTTGTGGAAGTTCACCTATAATTGCCCGTATTTTTTTTAACTGACTACCTGAAACTAAAATATATTGGGATTCGGAATGTTTCAATCGGAAAACCAAATCATTACTTTCTTCTAATTTTATCGATAAAGGAACGTTCACTGCACCTGTATGTAAAACACCCAATTCGCCTATAATCCATGCATTGCGACCTTCGGAAAGTAAAGCTACTTTTTCTCCGGTCTTTACTCCCAAATCAAGTAATCCTGCAGCCAGTAAATGAGCTTGCTGTTTTGTTTCGAGATAAGTAGTTGGTGCAAATTCCGTAGAAGTTTTCTCCCAAAGAAACGGGTTCAGTGCGTATTTTTCAACGCTTTGATTCAGCAAATCAATAATGGTTGGTTTCATTCTAAAGAATTTATTAATTATAAATAATCAGGGTGAATAGTAACATAATGAAAAAGAACAGATTGCAAATATACAAAAAAACTATTTTGCCATTTCAACTTTTTTTGTTGCCTCAAAGTTGGCATTTCTAAAATCGACACTGGCAACAACATTTAAAGCCAACTCACGGAAAGCCAATGACATTATTGTATCTTCATCAGTGGCAATTGGACGTCCGGCATCGCCACATTCGCGTATACTTTGCACCAAAGGTATTTGTCCCAAAAGTGGCACATTTAATTCTTCAGCCAATCGTTTTCCACCATCTTTCCCAAAAATATAATACTTATTTTCAGGAAGTTCGGCAGGAGTAAACCAAGCCATATTTTCAACAAGTCCCAAAACAGGCACGTTTACTTTTTCGCCTGTAAACATATTGATTCCTTTTCGTGCATCAGCCAATGCCACATCTTGCGGAGTTGTCACTACAATTGCACCGGTTATTCCCATGGTTTGTACCAACGTTAAATGAATATCGCCTGTTCCCGGTGGTAAGTCCATAACAAAATAATCCAGTTCTCCCCAATTTCCATCGGTAATAAGTTGTTTCAATGCATTGCTCGAAACAGCACCACGCCATACCAAAGCTTGTGTTGGATCAACAAAAAAGCCGATAGACAATAATTTAACACCATATTTTTCAATAGGCATTAGCATTTGTTTACCGTCAATTTCTTCCAAAATGGGATGTGCATCTTCTACACCAAACATTTTAGGAAGAGATGGACCATGAATATCGGCATCGAGTAAACCCACTTTGTAACCCAAAGAAGCAAGCGCAATGGATAAATTCGAAGATATTGTAGATTTACCAACTCCTCCTTTGCCCGAAGAAATGGCAATAATATTTTTTACATTTAGTAAAATAGAAGTTGGTTTTGGTTTTGGAGCTTCTTTCTGAACTATTTTTACGTTTCCTTTTATTTCTACAGTTTCGCCTACATAAGTAAGAATTGCTTGCTCACTGGCTTTTACAACAGATTTTGCAAAAGGATCATTCACCTTTTCGAAAAGCAGCGAAAAAGAAACTTTATTTCCTTCGATACGAATATTATCTTGTACCATACCCGATGAAACTATGTCCTTTCCGGTTCCGGGGTAACGTACATGAATCAACGCATCGAGAATAATTTGAGGAGTTATTGTCATAGGAGTTTTATTGGTTTGATAAGATTGAGAGGTTTGAAGAGTTTTGTAACGGTAAATAGAATTGTTTTATATTGAAATAATATGCAACAAGCACATTTTCAATTGGTTGTGCGTTTTCTGCCAAAACTTCGGTAATTGTCATTTTCTATCTCAATCTCCGGTTCGGTAAATTCGGTATGTTTTTCGAGCATAAATTGAATATATTTGATTGTTAAACCCCGATCGAGCCATTGTTGCTCATAGTAGGTTTTTATACTCAAAATGGGGTCTTGAAGTTCGGAAGCATATAAATTATTAGTGGACAAAACAACTGGATAATGATTTAAGTTCACCATTTCGCAGGTATATGTGAACATAAAATTGCTGTCGGTTTTTAAATGAATCAATCCGTTCTGTTTCACAAATTGTTGATAGGATTTCATGAAGTTGGTTGCAGTCAGTCGTTTTGTCACTTTTTTCATTTGCGGATCGGGGAACGTGAGCCAAATCTCACTGACTTCATTTTCGGCAAAAAAGTGATGAATCATTTCGATATTAGTACGTAAAAAAGCCACATTCATCATTCCATTTTCCAATGTAGCTTTTGCACCTGACCATAAGCGAGCTCCTTTAATATCAATTCCAATAAAGTTTTTTTCGGGGTATAATTGACCAAGTCCAACGGTGTATTCGCCTTTTCCACAACCTAATTCCAATACGATGGGATGATTGTTTTTAAAAAAAAGTTCGTTCCATTTGCCATTCATTCCAAATTCTACTCCCTGACGTAAGTCAGGAGCCGATACCTGAAATACATGTGGAAATACTTCCATTTCAGCAAATTTGACCAATTTATTTTTTCCCACTCTAATTAATTTCAATATTAAGATTTACAATTTTAACTTGAATTTTCAGGCTTTCAACAACAATTCTCGCTTATTTGACAATTTTTTCCACCCTCAAACCAATTTGATTAATGCCCGCCAATAAAGTATCACGCATACCATGAACAATTCGATAACGGTACATCCCATAGGTTTTGAACCGTACATTTTGTTCATAAAGTACAGACATTTCGTGTACAGCTCCCATACCCGAACCCAACCATTTTCCACGTTGATCTGCTAAGTAACATTCAATTGAATCTCCAATCTGTTGTTTGTCCGGTTTCGTTTTATTAAGGAAAAGCCAAAGATTTTGGTATGGATATTCGCCTTTGTTGCGGATATTTACGTACACATTGTAATTTGCTGTCGTGTCGTTAATTGTGACATCGAAATGGCACAGGCTATCTTTACTCCAACCCCTTTGGTCAATGGTTTTATATTGAAAATAAACATCATTGCTTGTACATGCAACTACGAATAAACAAACATGTATTAAGTAAAACCACTTATTCTTCATTTTTCTTGGGCTCAATATCATTTTTCTTAATAGGTTTTTCAAATCTCGGCTTTCCAGCTCTATTCTCATTATGTTCGGATATGGTAATTTGATGGTTGTTTCTATTATTCGATTTTCCTGATGTTCGTTTTTTATTTGTATCGAAACGGGTTAAACTATCCTGACCTACACCATTTTCGTAATCAACTACTACTGGTTTCGCTTCCTCATCCGAATGGTCATCCAATAAATCGGGTTTCAACCCCTTTTTGTTCATAGCAATTATCTCTTTTGCTCGTTGCGCAGTGATATTTAATACATTGGCTCCAAAATTTGGTGAAGTAGAATAGGAAACCAATCCCTTGAACACATCTGTTTTAAAATGATAATACGTATTGTCCTTTGTTTCCAACTGAATTTCTTTTGATGGAAAAATTTTCAAAGCATCTAAATAAGTGTCCAATTCAAAATTAATACAGCATTTCAACTTGGCACATTGTCCGGCTAATTTTTGAGGATTGAGTGAAATATCCTGAAAACGTGCAGCACTGGTCGAAACTGAGTTAAAGTTGGTCATCCATCCTGAGCAGCACAATTCACGACCGCATGGACCGATACCTCCAATTCTACCGGCTTCCTGTCGTGCTCCAATTTGTTTCATTTCAATGCGAACCAGGAATGTCTCGGCAAAAATCTTAATCAATTGTCTAAAATCAACACGTTCGTCGGCAATGTAATAAAATATCGCTTTGTTACCATCGCCCTGATATTCCACATCCCCTATTTTCATATTCAATTTCAGACTTTCAGCAATTTGACGAGCCCTAATCATGGTGTTTTGTTCTTTTGCTTTAGCATCCTGGTATTTTTCAAAATCAGCTTCTTTGGCTTTGCGGTAAACGCGCCTTACTTCCATTTTTTCGGGCTGAATATTGTATTTTTTTATTTGTAATGTTACCAATCTGCCCACTAAAGTTATCTCACCAATATCGTGTCCGGGTGTTGATTCAACAGCCACCATATCACCTTTTTCGAGTGGAATTTTTGTACTATTCAGGAAATATCCTTTGCGGGTATTTTTAAATTGTACTTCTACAAAATCGGTTTCCTTTATGGTTTCGGGCAAATCGCACATCCAATCGAATGAGCTTAATTTTTGGGTAGAATTGCGATGACAACCCTTTTTATTCATTCGGCATCCGCCGGTATCTAGTCTGTATTCCATTTTTTAAAGATTAAATTTGAAAAAATTTTGTGTTTCATGTTCCCCTTTATACAGTACTGCGTCTGTAATCCCCATTTTTTTTGGGGGGCAAAGTGCCTTATTTTTTTAGTAACATAATAATTTTGAGCGTTAAATCGAAAAAAACCATTTTTGCATTCACATTTTGTTCAATATGTCGTTCTGCCAAAGCCAATTCGCTCATAATCTCTTCAACATTACGTTCGTTGATAAAAACTGAAAAACGTTGCGAAAAATCAGCCTCAAACGTTCTTAAGTTATTCAATTCCGGTTGTTGCAGATTTCGGATAAAGTTTTCGCGGGTCATGCGCTGAGCATAGATTAAAAAATTCTTTTGTCGCTCACGTCCAATCGAAGCAGCAGCCATTTCATCTGACCATTTACGCAGTGTTTTTAACGAAGCGTGATCCTTTTTATTCCCAACTTGCCACGCTAAACGCATAATCGTAACAAATCGTTCAAAATTGAGTTTGTTTTCGTCACCCTCTTTTTGAATTGACAAAGCAGTCAGATAACTTCCATTGGCAATATGTGCCGTATCTTTCGCATCTTCTTCTTCCAAATCTAATTCATCGTAATTTAAAAGTGCCTGAGAAATTTCAAATTCACTTAAACGGGGAATGTGAATATGTTGTGTACGTGAAAGTATCGTACTAATGGTTTTATCCGGTTCGTTCGAAACTAATAGAAAGACAGTCTTTTCGGGTGGTTCTTCAAAGATTTTCAGTAATTTATTGGCACATGTATTGTGCATTTTTTCGGGCAACCAAATAATCATTATTTTATATTCCGATTCATAAGTTTTAAGACTCAATTTACGTAGAATCTCGTCACTTTCATTCGAGTAAATCACACCTTGTTTTGCTTCGTCCGAAATTTTGGCATACCAGTCATTCATACCAAAATAATGGCTTTGAAGAACCATTGCACGAAAATCGGTAATAAAATCATCACAAATCACACTGGTTTTATTTGCAGGTTTTATAATTGGAAAAACAAAATGTAAATCGGGATGTGACAACTTATGGTATTTTATACATGAAGGACAAACCCCGCAAGAATCTTTTGAAGTTCGATTTTCGCAACATATATATTGAGAATATGCAATTGCCAGTGCCAATTTCCCAATTCCTTCCGTTCCACATAAAAGTTGGGCGTGGGGAATCCGTTGTTCGGTTACTGTACCAATAAATCTCTTCTTAACTTCTTGCTGTCCAATTATTTCTGAGAATAACATGTGAATGTTTTACAATTTTATTGAGATATCGGATAAAATGCAAAAATACAAAAAAGAAAGGATATTGAAAAAACTTCTCTTTTTTAATTCCATTTGATAATTATAAAATAACTGACAATAACGTTACGTTATTAATTCAGAGCTAAATTTTTAATATTAACATGTTTCTGCAATTGCAATCTTTTTTTAATAATGCAACGTTTATGATACATACTTCATCTTATTAAAAGTAGATGAAATTAGATACTGAAAAAATGTTTATTATCAATTAGTATGTATTTTTTTTAAATTTAAAATGTTAATCGTTATGAAAAAAATTGCTTTTACTTTATTTTTGTTATTATTTTTGATGGCATGTAATACTAACTCTTATTCACCAGAAATCAATTTTGTAAATATCGCTACAATCGAAAATCCTAATCTAAATACAAAATTTTATTTTTGGTTAGATAACGATGAACGTATGTGGACGGCAACAACCAATCTCTATTTGTATCGTCCCAAAAATGGTCAAAGAATAATTGTTAATTATAGTATTCTGACAGTAAAAGGAGACACAAGTTCTTACAATCACGATGTGAGAGTAAACGATATTTATGAAGTTCTCACCAAGGGAATATTTAAAATTAAACCTGAAAATCAGGATAGTATAGGGAATGATTTAATTTCAATTAAACAAATGTGGATTGGAAGTGATTATCTAAATGTAGAATTTTACTATCCTGGATACGATAAAATTCATTATATAAATTTAGTTTCCGATAGGACCAAAACATATACCGACAGCAAAGTACATTTGGAATTTCGACACAATGACAACAACGACAATCCTACATATACAAAATCGGGAATTGTATCATTTAACTTATGGTCACTTCGTTCAAAGGCTACAGCCGATTCTCTTAATATTGTGATACATACGCATGAGTTTTCATCCTCATCTAAAACCTATAATTTAACTTATAAATTTAAAACATCAAATCCCAGATTTGAAAAAAGAAAAATCTCTTTCCCTTATGAATATGGAAGAGTTTATTAATGTTTGTTTAATGTTTACAATGTTGTCTGAAAACCCGGATTTAGAAATAAGTCCGGTTTTTTTTATTCGGTATTATTAAAAACTTTTTTATTTCAATTGGTATAAAAAATGGAATTTAATAACTGAACAAATTATCGTAAATGTTATAATTTGAAAGATTTTCAATAGTTTCTTCAATGTATTTACAGAGAATTTATTAATTTTGTGTTTAGTTAATTATCAGAAAGTCCTTGTTTTTTTACATGGAATTTTGATTAATTACTGCCTTCATTTTTTTATGAGCCGGAATGCAGCCAAATACAATAATTGAATTTCAAAAAGGTGATAAACATGCTTACCAACAACTTTTTATGGAGTTGTATCCTGTTATGTGCCGGTTTTCGAACAATTACCTGTACGATTATAATGATGCAGAAGACATCACTCAAGAGGTATTTATTGAATTGTGGAACCAACGTTCAAAATTCGAAAATCAGGATCAAATTAAAGCTTTTTTGTATCTTTCAATTAAGAATAAATGTCTTAATTTTATTAAACATCTCGCTATCCGCGAAAAGTATTTTGAATCTGAACTTGAAAGAAATGAAGAAGATTTCGATGAATTTGTACTCGAAGCCGAAGTAGTACAAAATATTTACACAGCAATTGAATCACTATCCGAACAACGAAAAAAGATTATTCTTCTTAGCATGGAAGGCTTGAAAAACAATGAGATAGCCGAAGATTTGTCCATTTCAATCAATACTGTAAAACTCCAGAAGAAAATTGCCTACCAACAACTTCGCGAAAAACTGAAAACCTCTGTTTTTCTATTTCTGCTTTTTTTCTAACTTTTTTCTGTTTTCATATACCCACTTTTCAATTTCGGTTGTAATAATAGCAAACATGAAATATTAAACATGATTTGCTATGGAACATCTTTCAAAATTATTTGAAATCGCATCACTCGTTGCCAAACAAAAGGTGGGAGAGCTCAGCGAATCAGAGGCTAAAATCCTACAAAAATGGCTATCTGAAAATGAACACAACAACGAAATTCTTAGAAAATTACAGGATGGAAATAAGTTGCTGAGTGAACTGAAAGAACTGAAAACGTTTGACGAAGCAAAAGCTTACAAAAAGATTGAACATCTTATTTCCACTAAGAGAAAACAATCTAATATTTTCACTCTTATACCTGCTTACCTGAAATATACCGCTGCACTAGCTTTGTTGTTGGTAAGTAGTTATTTCATTATTTCCAACTTACCTAAACAAATCAATCAACAATTTACCGCAAGTACAATATTTCCCGGAAAACAAAAAGCGATATTGATAACTGCTAACAATCAGCAAATTGTACTCGACAGCACTGCCAATAAACAAATTATTTCTAACGAACTGGCCGAAGTGGTAAATTCCGGTAACACCCTGAGTTATAATTCCAACGATTCATTGTTGAAACTCAAAAATAAAACAGAGTACAATACGCTGATTACGCCTCGTGGTGGACAATACAGTGTTATTTTGTCGGATGGGACACAAGTAATGTTGAATGCGGGTTCAAAACTTATCTATCCGGTTGTATTTAATGATATTAGTAGAGAAGTAACACTTTTAGGTGAAGCGTTTTTCAAAGTGACAAAATCAAAGAAAGTACCGTTTATTGTCAAAGTGCGCGATGTGAATGTAACTGTTTATGGTACTGAATTTAATGTGTCGTCGTACAACAACGAATCTTTGATTCAAACTACTCTGGTTGAAGGAAGTGTGGGAGTGAGCTTTAGCAATAAATCGATTGCCGAAGTGAAAATAAAACCCGGTCAGCAATTTAACTACAACAAAATTTATGAAAGTAGCGAAATCAAAGACGTAAATACTGATCAGTTTATTGCCTGGACAAAGGGCATGTTCGTATTCAAAAATGAGCCGATTGAAAATATTCTGAAAGTGATGTCGCGTTGGTACGATTTTGAATATCAGTTCAAAGAAAATTCATTGAAGAATCAACGGTTTACATTAAGCCTTGGTAAATACGATAATGTTACAAAAATACTGGATATGATTTCCATTTCTTCCAATATGAAGTTTACTCTCAGCGGAAATAACATTATAGTTAACTACAAGTAAATTAGTCAATAAAACAATCATAATTAAAAAAATATGGGAAAAATTAAAATTAAAAGCGAGGAAAAAAGAATTTTAAAATCGAGAGACTTATTATTAAAATGGATGTTTATTCTGGTACTTATGTTTCAGAGTTTACTATTATCGGCACAAACGCATTTGCTAAATTTATCAATGAAAAATAAAAGTCTGAGTGAAATATTAATGGAAATAAAAAAGCAAAGTGGCAAGAACATCGTGTACAATAATAATTTAGTAGAAAAATACACAAGTGAGAGTATTGAACTAAAAAATGCCAAATTGGAAAATGTTCTTCAAAAATTACTTGATCGCAAGGATCTGAAATTCAGGATAGTGGATGATGTTATTATCATTGAACCAAAATCAGAAAAACAGAATCCCGATAAAACAACAGGAGTTTCTCAGACTGTGAAAGGTAACATTTTTGATATTGAAACCAATATTCCATTGATTGGGGCAACCATTACATTGTTGGAAACTAATCCATTAAAAGGAGCTGTAACTGACTTAGATGGAAATTTCAAAATTGAAAAAGTTCCTGTCGGTAGATGTAATATCCAAATCAGTTACGTTGGTTACCAACCTACTATTGTTTCGGAAGTTTTAATTACTTCAGGAAAGGAAGTTATCATTAATAACGGTTTAAAACAATCGCAGGTTCAGATGAAAGAAGTTACCGTTAAAGCTTACTCACAGAAAGACAGACCATTGAACAATATGGCATCGATAAGTGCCAGATCGTTTTCGGTGGAGGAAACCCGCCGTTATGCCGGTGGTCTGGACGATCCTGCACGGTTGGCATCTTCATTTGCCGGTGTCACAATGGGAAGTATAACTGATAATGGCATTGTAATACGTGGAAATTCAGCCAAAGGAGTTTCGTGGAGACTTGAAGGAGTTGACATTCCCAATCCAAATCACTTTGCAGGTGGAAACGTTGCCGGTGGTGGAATAGTAACTATTTTCAGCAGTCAAATGCTGGCAAATTCCGATTTTTTTACGGGCGCATTTCCGGCAGAATATGGTAATGCAATGGCTGGTGTTTTCGATATGAAATTCAGAAACGGCAACAGTGGAAAGCGGGAATATACCATTCAGGCAGGACTTTTAGGAATAGATCTGTCATCAGAAGGACCTTTTAAAAAAGGCAGCAAAGCGACTTACCTGTTCAATTACAGGTATTCCACTTTTGGTTTAATCAATGCCATGCTACCACCGAATATTGGAATTCCCCAATATCAGGACTTAAGTTTCAAACTGAATTTTCCACTGAAACACGGCAGTATTTCGGCCTGGGGAATCGGATCAATCGATAACTGGCTGAAACAAAGAATCGACGATTCGACAAAATGGGTAAGTGCCTACGACCGGGTGTATGACGACTGGCAACTTAAAATGGGCGCTGCGGGGTTGACTTATAAATTATTTCTGGGTGATCGTACCTACCTGAACGCTACTCTTGCCGGATCGGGAACATTGAATAAAATGAACGAAAAAAGATTTGACAATAATATGATTGCACAACCAAACTGGTTATTGGAAGATAATTCCAGTAAAATTGTGTTCAGTACTTATTTAAATCATAAATTCAATGAACGGGTTACTTTAAAAACGGGTTTGAATTTACATGATTTGTTTTACAATATAAATCTGAACAGCACCATAAATAATATTCCTTCTACTTTTCAGAATTTTGTAAAAGAAAATGGAAACAGTAGCTTTTATGAATATTATGTCCAATCGAAATATGAAATTACCAATAATTTAACGCTGTTTGGAGGTATCAATAGTTTGTATTTTACATTGAATAAGGATTTTACATTAGATCCGAGGGCAAGTATTAAATGGGAATTTACACCCGGACATGCATTCAGTATTGGATTTGGAAAACACAGTCAGTTGGAAGAATTGAAAATATATTTGGTTAATAAAGTGGTGAACGGAAAAATTGAATATCCGAATAAAAATTTGGAATTATCGCATTCACTTCAATATGTTTTTGCTTACGACTGGCGAATAAACGATAATATGCGGTTAAAAATTGAACCTTATTACCAGCATCTTTACAATGTTCCTGGCATTCCGGGAAGTTCCTATTCCATGATTAATTTTACTCAGGACTGGACGTTCAGGGATTCTTTATCCAATAACAGCCAGGGTCAGAATTACGGTGTCGATCTGACATTAGAACGCTTTCTGAACAACGGTTATTATTTTTTAATTACCGGCTCAGTTTTCAAATCATCCTACAAAGCTGATGACGGAATTTGGCGTAATTCGAGGTTTGATAAGGGCTACGTGGCAAACCTGCTTTTTGGAAAGGAATTTAATTTGCACAAAAATAAAGTATTTGGTTTGAACGGTCGTCTTAATATTATGGGTGGCGATAGGGAAAGTCCAGTGAATACTGCAAAATCAATGCAGGAAAAATATGTGTATTATGATGATTCGAATGCATTTACAGCTAAAGCCCCTGCATCAAAAACAGTTGATTTAACAATGACTTATCGTATTAATAAACCAAAAAAGTCAGGTGTGTGGGCATTACAAATTAAAAATCTGTTGGCTGAACCAAATTATAACGGCTATACCTATAATTATAAAACTAATAAAATAGAACGGTTGAAAATGGTACTTATTTTACCAATCATCAGTTATAAGATTGAATTTTAAAACCTTACGTAAAATAATTATTAATAATGATAAAGGTCTTATCGAATGACAAGACCTTTACCATTTATATTTTATTAAGTTACAAATACTCCCAAATAATTGGTTTGTTTACAATTAAATCTATTTCATAGGTGAAAATGTGCATTTCAGTAAAAAAAATTATCTTTCTCGTTATCTTTTTTCTACCTTTGTAGTTTTCAACTAAATATTCCGAAATAAATATTGAAACACAAGTTTATGAAAACTCTTGAACCGTCTGTTTTATGGACGTATTTCCACGAAATAACACAAATTCCCCGCCCTTCGAAAAAAGAAGAACGAATTATTGCCTACCTCAAAGATTTTGGTGAAAAATATAAACTGGAAACTGTAATCGATGAAACAGGTAACGTTTTGATTTGCAAACCCGCTACCATAGGCTTTGAAAAGCATAAAATGGTTATTTTACAATCACACATCGACATGGTTTGCGAAAAAAACAGTGATTTGAATTTCAATTTTGATACTGATGCCATTCAGACCTATATAGAAGATGATTGGGTAAAAGCACGTGGAACAACACTTGGAGCAGATAACGGTATTGGGATGTCGATGATGTTGGCTGTACTGGCATCGAAAGAATTGAAACATCCTGCATTGGAATGTTTATTTACTGTAGACGAAGAAACAGGATTAACTGGCGCATTTGCTTTGAAACAAAATTTTCTGAAAGGCGAAGTGTTGATAAACCTTGATTCGGAAGATGATGGACAAATTTTTGTTGGATGTGCCGGGGGAATTGATACAACTGCTGCATTGACTTACAAAACGGAGAATGCGCCCGAAAAATATTTTGCATTTTCTGTTTCGGTAAAAGGGCTGAAAGGTGGTCATTCGGGCGATGATATTGACAAAGGACACGGAAATGCTAACAAAATACTCAATCGATTTTTATGGTTGGTAAATAAAATTACCGATGTCCGGCTGCATAGTTTCGATGGTGGAAATTTACGAAATGCAATTGCCCGCGAAGCTGTGGCAGTAGCTTTGGTTCCATTTTCGGAGAAAGAAAATGTGCGAATTATGTTCAATCATTATGTAATAGATATTGAAAACGAAAAAGGAGATGTAGAACCTAAAATGCGCTTAGCGTTAGAATCGGAAGCAGGCCCTAAAACTGTTATTGACAAAAAAACATCCGATGCTTTACTGAACGTTTTATATGCTTGCCCACACGGTGTTAAGGCAATGAGTCAGGATATGCCTGGATTGGTCGAAACTTCTACAAATCTGGCTTCAGTAAAAATGAAAGAAAATAATAAAATACTGATTACTACCAGCCAACGTAGTAGTATTGAATCGGCTAAATATGATATTATGCAGCAAGTTGAATCCGTTTTCACTCTTGCAGGAGCGTCAGTAACTCATGGCGATGGCTACCCCGGTTGGAAGCCGAATTTGAAATCAGATATTTTGAAAACAGCCCAGCAGAGTTATCAAAAATTGTTCAATGCAGAACCCCAGATTCGTGCAATTCATGCTGGTTTAGAATGCGGTCTTTTCCTCAAAAAATACCCGCATTTGGATATGATTTCCATTGGTCCGCAAATGTATGGTGTACATTCACCTGACGAACGATTAAGCATTTCTTCAACACAGAAATGTTGGAAATGGCTCATTGAAATATTAGTTACAACTGTCTAAATCCCTCAAAGTGCGACTATCTGATTGATTAGAATTATGAATATTGAAGAAAAAAATGTTGATACTAATTTGAATTCATCCACTTCGGTGAGGGTTGGTGGGGCTTTCAACAAACGTAAAATTATTAACGATCCGGTATTTGGATTTATCAATATTCCAAACGACTTTCTGTACGATATTATTCAGCATCCTTATTTTCAACGGATGAATCGTATTAAGCAATTGGGATTAACTTCTACGGTTTATCCCGGAGCTCAGCATACACGCTTGCAACATTCATTGGGTGCTATGCATTTAATGGGTGAAGCTATTACACAATTACAACTTGTGGGTCAGGAAATTACAATGCAAGAAGCCGAATCAGTTCGTGCTTGCATTTTGTTGCACGATATTGGACATGGACCATTTTCGCATACATTAGAAAAAAGTTTGGTGATTGGTGTATCGCACGAAGAAATTTCATTGTTGATGATGAAAAAAATAAATGCAGAAATGGGTGGAAAGTTGGATATGGCTTTGAGTATTTTTACCAATAACTATTCCAAAAAGTTTTTACACCAGTTGGTTTCAAGTCAATTGGATATGGATAGATTGGATTATTTAAGTCGCGATAGTTTTTTTTCCGGTGTTAGCGAAGGTATTATTGGTGCAGCCCGTATCATAAAAATGTTAAACATACACAATGACCAACTCGTTGTGGAAGCAAAAGGCATTTATTCCATCGAAAAGTTTTTGGTGGCACGTCGTTTGATGTACTGGCAGGTATACTTGCACAAAACTTCGGTGGCAGCCGAAAAAATGTTGATGAACATTTTGAAACGTGCTAAAGAACTTGCCGGAAATGATATGAAACTTTTTGCCTCACCAGCCTTACATTATTTTCTATATAATGAAGTAAATAAGCATAATTTTAAACATTCCCAAGTGGCGTTGGAGAGTTTTGCCATGCTTGATGACTCGGATGTAATATGTGCTATTAAAGTTTGGTCAAAACATCACGACATTGTACTATCAAATTTATGCAAAGCTTTTACTAACAGGCGTTTATTTAAGGTCGAAATATTAACTAAAAAACTAGATGATTTAAGACGTCAAATTTATTTGAATCAATATATTGAAAAATTTGGAATTAGTTACTACGAAGCTGCATACTTTATGGGCGAAGAAATCGTTAGTACTGATACATATTCATCAGATGACGATAATATTAATATTTTATATAAAGATGGTACTATCAAAGATATTGCAGATGCTTCGGATATGTTAAACATAACTGTGTTGACTAAAAAAGTAGAAAAACATTATTTTTGTTATTATAAACTGTAAATTAAATGTTAATTTGCAATTAACTATTTAATTTCATCTGATTTTGTAAATAAGAATGATAATACCTTATATTTATGGAATATTGTAAATATTTTAGTACTTTTGCAGCCAAAATTTTTTATCAAGGAATTGACTTAACAGTTGTATTTTATTAGTCATTAGATTAATAATTGTCAGATGTGTACATTTACTGATTGTTAATTACTCATTATTAGTTACTTATGGAATTTACTGCTCAACAAATTGCAGACTTTTTAGGGGGTGAAATACAAGGCAATCCTTCAGTTAAAGTACATACTTTTTCCAAAATTGAGGAGGGTAAAGCTGGAACTTTAAGTTTCTTATCTAATCCAAAATATAACCATTATATTTATGAAAGTAAAGCCAGTATCATATTGGTTAATACCGATTTTCAGGCAGAGAAAGAAGTAAAAGCAACAATAATACGAGTAGAGGATGCATATCAAGCACTAGCTTTGTTAATGACAATGGTAGAAAAAGCGAATCCAAAAAAAGTTGGTGTTTCAACTTTGGCATTTGTTTCTCCAACAGCCATTATTGGTGAAAACGTGTATATTGCACCTTTTAGTTATATAGGAGATAAAGTAATAATTGGTAATAATTCTATGTTACATCCCCATACTTGTATTCAAGATGGAGTTCAACTTGGCGAAAATGTTGTGTTATTTTCGGGTGTTACAATTTATAATAATTGTGTTATCGGAAACAATTGTATTTTACACTCAGGGGTTGTAATTGGATCTGATGGATTTGGATTTGCACCAACAGAAGATGGTTCTTATAAAAAAATACCCCAAATGGGGATTGTTGAAATAGAAGACAATGTAGAAATTGGTTCAAATACTACTATTGATAGAGCTACGCTTGGAAGTACATATATCCGAAAGGGAGTAAAGTTAGATAATTTAATTCAAATTGGGCACAATGTTGAAATTGGAACGAATACTGTTATTGCTTCTCAATCGGGAATTTCCGGTTCTACTAAATTGGGAAAACAATGTATTATTGCCGGACAAGTTGGTTTGGCAGGACATATTCTTATAGCAGATGGAACAATTCTTGGTGCACAAGCAGGAGTTCCAAATTCAATTAAAATTCCAGATCAGGCTTTTCAGGGCACTCCAGCAATTCCTGTTAGTAATTTTCGTCGTTCGACCGTTGTGTATAAAAATCTTCCTGAACTTCAAAAAACAATTTTCGAATTACAAAAACAAATTAAAGAATTAGAAATTAGAATTAATAGTATTTCTTAAAACATGTCGAAACAGAACACGATTAAACAACCTTTTACACTTTCTGGAAAAGGGTTGCATTCCGGTTTAGAAATTAAATTAACTTTTATACCGGCACCCAACAATCACGGTATAAAAATTATGCGTGTTGATCTACCCAATCAACCTATGATAGATGCAGTAGCCGAATATGTTACAGATACCATGCGCGGAACGGTGTTAAAAAAAGGTGATATTCAGGTCAGTACCATCGAGCATGCTATGTCGGCACTTTATGCATCAGGAATTGATAATTGTTTATTAGAAGTAAATGCACCGGAATTTCCAATTTTGGATGGAAGTGCCAAGTATTATGTTGAACAAATTCAACAAGTTGGAATTGAAGAACAATCGGCAGAGAAAGATTATTATATTGTAAGAAAAAAAATTGAATATTCGATACCTGAAACTGGTGCAAAAATAACAATATTGCCCGATGATACCTTCAGCGTTGATGTTCATATAGGTTTTAATTCCTCAGTTTTGAGTAATCAATTTGCAAGTTTATCATCTCTAGCAAATTATGCAGATCAAGTTTCTAGTGCACGAACTTTTGTGTTTGTGCGTGAAATTGAACAACTTGTTAAATTAGATTTAATTAAAGGAGGCGATCTTAAAAATGCCATTGTTATATATGATAAATTAATGCCACAAGACGACATGGATAAACTTGCCGATTTGATGCATCAACCTCGCCATGATGCAAATAAATTAGGCTATTTGAATGGTGGTTTGAAATTTGACAATGAACCGGCAAGCCATAAACTTTTGGATATTATTGGCGATTTAGCGTTAATTGGGAAACCAATTATTGGGAAAGTAATTGCAACTTATCCGGGACACAAAATCAATACCGATATTGCCAAAATGATTCGGAAAGAAATCAAAAAACAAGAGCTTCAGTCACCTGTTTATGATGATACAGTACTTCCGATAATGGATGTGAATTCGATAAAAAGGTTATTACCGCATCGCTGGCCATTTTTGATGGTCGACAAAATCATCGAAATCAGAAACAATATAATTGTAGGTGTAAAAAATGTAACGGTTAACGAAACATTTTTCAAGGGGCATTTCCCTAATGAGCCAGTTATGCCAGGAGTTTTACTGGTTGAAGCAATGGCTCAAACCGGAGGATTGATGGTTTTAAAATCAGTAGAAGAACCAGAACGATATTCAACTTATTTTTTGAAAATTGATAATGTGAAATTTCGTCAGAAAGTAGTTCCAGGCGATACAGTCATTTTTCATTTGCAGATGTTGGAACCAATGCGTAGAGGATGTGCATTAATGAGAGGACATGCCTTTGTGGGAGGTAAAATTGTTTGTGAAGCAGAATTTATGGCACAAATAGTAAAGAATAAGTAATAACTAAATTCCCTAAATGGAGGATTAAAATCAGTTATAGATTGAAAAAAATACGAATAAGAAAGTTATAAATTTTAATTTAATTATACTTTATCCCCCTTTTAGGGGTTAGAGGTCTGAAAAAAAACATGAAACAACCTTTAGCTTATGTTCATCCAGATGCAAAAATTGCTGCTTCAGTGGTTATCGATCCATTTGTATCAATTGATAAAAATGTAGTAATCGGTGACGGAACAAAAATTGGTTCTAACGTAATTATTTTAGAAGGCGTAAGAATCGGGAAAAATTGTACTATTTTTCCGGGAGCTGTAATTGGTGCTATTCCTCAGGACTTAAAATTTAAAGGTGAGGATTCGTTGGCTGTAATTGGTGATAATACTACTATTCGCGAATTTGTAACAATCAATAGAGGTACCGCAGCGAAAGGAAAAACTGTGGTGGGTGACAATTGTTTAATTATGGCTTATTGTCACATTGCTCACGATTGTATAGTAGGCAATAACGTAATTATGTCCAATGCCACACAATTAGCAGGCGAAGTGGTTGTGAACGATTTTGCAATTTTAAGTGGTGGAATATTAGTTCATCAATTCTCACATATCGGATCTCACGTTATGATTCAGGGTGGCTCCAAGGTAAATAAAGATGTACCACCGTTTATAAAAGCAGGTCGCGAACCACTTTCCTATGCCGGTATTAATTCTATTGGGTTACGTAGAAGAGGATATACCAACGAGCAAATTCGGGATATTCAAGATATTTACCGTTATTTGTATCAATCGGGGATGAATACTTCACATGCTATTGAACGCATAGAAGCCGAATTGCCTGCTACTAAAGAACGTGACGAAATTCTATTATTTGTTCGCAATTCACCACGAGGAATTATTAAAGGATATTTTGAATAATGAATATATTGTTACTAGTAGGAAGTAGGTTAATTGTTAAAAAAAAAGGCTTTAGGTATATAAATCATGATGGAAAATAACGAAGAAGCGGCAAAGAGAAGTTTAAATTTTGTTGAAGTTTTTGTTGAACAGGATTTAAAAGATGGAAAAAATAGTGGTCGTATTCAGACACGTTTTCCACCTGAGCCCAATGGATATTTACACATTGGTCACGCCAAAGCTATTTGTCTTGATTTTGGTATTGCCAAGGCGTATAATGGAACTTGTAACCTCCGTTTCGATGATACTAATCCTGTAAAAGAAGATGTTGAATATGTTGATTCTATTATGGGAGATATACAATGGCTTGGTTATCAGTGGGATAATGTATATTATGCATCTGATTATTTTCAACAACTTTGGGATTTGACCATTGATTTTATCAAGCAAGGTAAAGCTTATATTGATGAACAATCTGCAGAAACCATTGCCATACAAAAAGGCACACCAACTGTTGCCGGAATCGAAAGTCCTTATCGTAACCGCCCAGTTGAAGAAAATCTTGCCTTATTCCAAAAGATGAATTCTGGTGATGTACCCGAAGGTGCCATGATTTTGCGCGCAAAAATAGATATGGCATCACCTAATATGCATTTTAGAGATCCGATTATGTATCGTATCATCAATTCGCATCCACATCATAGAACAGGTTGGATTTGGAAAGCATACCCAATGTACGATTATGCTCATGGACAATCTGATTATTTCGAAGGTGTCACACATTCGCTTTGTACGTTGGAATTTGAAGTCCATCGTCCGTTATACGATTGGTTTATTGAACAATTCATTGATTCTGATTATCGTCCACGTCAAATTGAATTTAACCGTTTGAACATTACATATACCGTAATGAGCAAACGTAAAATGCTCCAATTGGTGCAAGAAAACCTTGTAAGTGGATGGGATGATCCACGTATGCCTACAATTTGTGGGTTGCGTCGTCGTGGTTTTACACCCGAAGCAATTCATAATTTTATCGATAAAATTGGTTATACCAAAGTTGAAGGTATGATTGATGTTGATTTGCTAGAACATACTGTACGCGAGAATCTTAACAAGATAGCCTATAGAATGAATGCGGTAATTGATCCTGTAAAGTTGATAATTACCAACTATCCCGAGGGGCAAGTAGAAATGATGGAAACTGTAAATAATCCCGAAGATGAAACGGCCGGAACACGCAAACTTGCATTCTCTAGAGAATTATACATTGAACGAGAAGATTTTATGGAGGATGCTCCAAAAAAATATTTCCGAATGACTCCGGGACAAGAGGTTCGTCTGAAAAGTGGATATATTGTAAAATGTACCGGCTGTAAGAAGGACGTAAACGGACAAATTGAAGAAATTTATTGTGAGTTCGATTCACAAACCAAAAGCGGCATGCCCGAAAGCAATCGTAAAGTAAAAGGAACATTACACTGGGTTTCGATAGCATACAGTTTGCCTGCAGAAGTCAGACTATATGATCGGTTATTTAGAGTGGAGAATCCTTCTGCAGATGAACGTGATTTCCGTGATTTGTTAAACCCTAATTCTCTAAAAGTCCTTACAAATAGTCGTGTTGAATTGTGGTTGAAGGATGTAAAACCATTGGACCATTTTCAGTTCCAACGCATTGGTTATTTCAATGTTGACTATGACTCAACCCCCGAAAAGTTGATTTTCAACCGTACTGCTTCGCTCAAAGACAGTTGGGCAAAAGAACAAAGCAAGTAATCATTCCAATTGTTAATTCTTAACTTTAGTTTAATACTTTACAAATTCAAGAAGTGTTTCTTGGAAAAAGTCATACCTCTGATAAAAAAATGAGTTGAAAAAAATTTTTTAGGGAAATAATTACCTTAAAACTGCGTTATCAATTTCGAATTCTCCTCTGAACAAAACAACTAATTTTACATTTTATATAATTGGGTTCATTATCTTGCTATGAGTATAAAATAAATACACTTATTGAAGGTATGAAGATTTTTAAGAAACATATATTTATCCATATTATATACTGTTGACATAAAAAGACCAGCGAAAAATTTAGGTGTCGGATTTTTCAACAAAAGTAAAAATCATAAAACCATAAATGTTTAAAAAAGGTTTTCTTCTAATATTATTAATTTTCAAATTTAGTTCACCTTTACTAGCTGAGGGTAATTTACCATATATCGACAATAAACCGATACATTTTGGATTCTCACTGGGAATTAATTCATTAGATTTTGGTATAAAATCAACACAAGACAGTATTGGTGGTAAAGTTTATAATGCAGATGTATCAATGCTTATACCAGGATTTTCGGTGGGAATAATAAGTGATTTGCGATTAAATAGATATTTAAATTTACGATTTACACCAACTTTGCATTTTGGGGAACGTAAATTGACGTATATTTCAAAAAGTGATTCAACAAGTTCATCCATAAGTATTACGTCTGTACCTGTTTGTTTGCCTATTTATATAAAATACAGTTCTCAACGAAAAGGTAATTATAGACCTTACTTATTGTGTGGCGCAGGTGTTTCAATTGATTTAGGAAGAAATAAAGAAAATCCGATTCTTTTGCAACCTATTGATTTTTATACCGAATTTGGTGTGGGATGCGATTTGTACTTTTTGTTTTTTAAGATGGCTCCTGAATTAAAATTCAGTATAGGTTTCAACGATTTGTTTACACCACTTGATCAACGAAATGCAGGACAAATAAGTAATGAAAATGAAAAATACTCAAATGCACTTTCTAAACTAACATCGCGAATGTTAACATTGACTATAAACTTTGAATAATTTATTGGTTATCAAAAGTATGAAATGAGTTTCAATAAAAATATTTGAAATTAACTAATTTACAAAAAAAGCAGTAAAAGTATAAATTTAAAAATGCAAAATAATCAAAGACTTTCAATTTGTTTGATTATTATTTCCATTTTTTTTTGCCAATCTGCAAATAATTTACGGAAATATGTTTTAACTAATATTGGATTATTTTTTCCGTCAATACTACTAACACGTAAAATGTAAGCACGATTGAGTGCCATAATTTCAACAGTAAAGCTGATCACTTTTTCATCATCAATATCCCTCGAGATCAGACAACGATAATAAATATCAGTTATCAGTTCTGACGTAACAAATTGTATGGTTTTTTTTAATTTTTTACGACTTGCCATAATATTGTATTTTTAAATTATAGGTACAAAGTTAATCCAAAAATTATTATAAAGCCAATTTTTACCATAAATTTGCAAAATAATTCAAAGTAAACACCTTGTATTAGTTATGATTTCATTACCAAAAATAAAATTTTCAAACTTATGTTTATTCATTTTGATGATTTTTTCATTTAGCTTTTCGTCATGTAAGGATGAGCTTTTCTCCACCGATCCAAAATACCGTTTATCATTTTCGACCGATACACTAACATTCGATACTGTTTTTAGCTCTATTGGCAGTGCCACATCAAAAATAATGGTTTATAACCGGAATAATACTGGACTTATTATCAATCAAATAAGTATTGCTGGGGGTAGTATTTCAGCTTTTCGTATAAATGTAGATGGTAGTGTAAATGCCGAAAACCAATTTAGTGATATTGAAATCAGAGCCAACGATAGCCTTTATATTTTTGTAGCGGTAAATGTAAATCCCGGTAATCCTAATTCTCAGGTATTTATTCGCGATTCGCTGGTCTTTCAGACCAATGGCGTTAATCAAAATGTAAAACTCGAAGCTTTCGGTCAGGATATTCAAAAAATATCAGGTAACCGTTTATCAGACAATACAATTCTAACTAATGAAAAACCATATTTAATTTACGATAGTTTAACAGTATCCGAAGGTAAAACACTAACATTAAATCCCGGATGTAAATTGTATTTTCACAACAATGCCAACCTGATTGTTTATGGAAATCTGAAAGCTGAAGGAACTGCCGAAAAACCTATTATTATGCGGGGTGACCGATTGGATAAAATCAAATTTTCGACCCCATTTCCATACAATCATGTTTCCGGTCAATGGGGAGGAATTTTTCTACTATGGAACAAGGCAAACCACGTTTTACAACATGTGATAATTAATAGCGGATATGTTGGTATTTATTTCTTCAATAATGATAGAAGCACGTTGCCGGATTTAGAAATTTCTAATTGTAAAATCCATAATTCATTGCTGTATGGATTGGTTGTCCAAAATGGAAATGTAATGGTTACTAATACCGAAATATCGAACAGTAGCAGTTATTGTGTTTACCTCAATGGAGGTAAACATACTTTTATTCAAAGTACAATAGCCAATTATTTCAATAACAGCAATGTACAGCCAGTTACGCGTGATAAAAAACCGGCTGTAATGATAATGAACCTGAACCGTACTGCCCCTATGGAAACCATTTTCCAAAATTGTATAATCAGTGGTAGTGCCGAAAATGAATTTAGTTTGGCTACTCGTTTTTTAGATCAATACAAAGGTTCTTTTAAAAATTGTTATATCAGAACACCCAACGTGTTGGATTTACCTCAATTTACAGGTATTCGATGGTCGAACAAAAATGACACAATTTTTAAAAGTATTTACTACGATTACGAAAAGAAAATCTATTTTAATTTCATGCCCGATTCAATTTCACCTGCAAGAGGAATTGCTGATAAAACAATAGCTAATCACTATCCATTAGATCTTAATGGAAATAATAGAATGGCAGATGGTACACCCGATGCCGGTGCTTATGAATGGAAACCAACAAAATAATCAATCCATGAAAAAAGTAATTGTTTTACTACTTACCTTTTTTCTGTTTTTTTTGATAGTGGCACAAAGCCACGAAAATAAAAATTTCAAAATTATGTGCTACAATGTCGAAAATTTTTTCGACTGCGTAGACGACTCATTGACTGATGACAGTGAGTACTTGCCAACCGGTATGCGTGGCTGGAATACCACGAAATACAATAAAAAACAAGCCAATATAGGAAAAGTAATAACGGCTATCGGCGGCTGGGAAGCTCCATCATTGGTTGGTTTGTGCGAAATTGAAAGTGAAAAATGTTTATTCGACTTAACCCATTATTCGGGATTGAAAAATTTGAGGTATAAATATTTACATCATGAATCACCCGATGTCAGAGGTGTTGATGTAGCTTTACTTTATCAACCCAAACAGTTTAAACCCATTCATGATGAGGCAATTCGTATCAACTTTCCACAAGCTCCCACAAGTAAAACCCGCGATATTTTATTTGCTTCAGGAATTATTCCAACAGGTGATACTTTGCATGTTTTTATTTGTCATTTTCCTTCACGATTGGGTGGCGAGTTGGAATCGGAGGACCGACGAATTTTTGTTGCTTCGGTAGTACGGATAAAAGTAGATAGTATATTTAATTCCAATCCGCAAGCAAATATTGTAATTATGGGAGATTTTAACGATTATCCAACCAATAAAAGTATATTGGCGGTCTTAAATGCAAAACCAATTAACGACTCAATTTCTGTATCAGGTTTGTATAATTTGATGCATAAAATGCACACCGAAGGGAAAGGTTCTAACAAACACAATGGGGAATGGGGCGCATTAGACCAAATGATTGTTTCAGGTAATTTACTGAATATCAGTCAATCATTTTTCACTATGCAAAGCAATGTTCATTTTTTTGATGCAGATTTTTTACTTGAAAATGATAATGCATTTTTGGGTAAAAAACCATACAGAACCTATGTTGGGATGAAATATCATGAAGGTTTTTCGGATCATTTACCTTTATATGCTGATTTTTGGTATTAAGATGATATTTAATCCCCGAATTAACACCCATGTATATCAGGTATAATTAATAGACATTATATAAGTTGTAATTAATTGAAATAAAATTAGTTACTTTGCAG